>CAXTTW010000478.1:0-2001 GCA_964247255.1 uncultured Acidobacteriaceae bacterium | reverse complement strand
CGGCTGTTTCTCGTACCCAGTGAAAAAGCAGGTCCTCCGTCGCTTCGCTCCTCAGGATGACCCCAAAGGATGGCCCCCGGATGGTTGCGCGCTTTCCCGCGCATTGGTTACGCGCCGCCTGCCAGGTGGACGCCGGGGGCGCGGGCAGTCGCTTAAGCTTACAGGTGCCCCTGCTTCGCCAGCACCTCGCGCAATTTCGCCGCCTGCTCGCCCAGCCGCTCGATGAAGCTCTCGGCGCGGACCAGAAAATCCTGCCCGGTGCGAATGTGGCCGGGTAACGCGGTCCACAGCTCGTGCGCAGCCTGAGGCCGCTCGAGCAGCGTGCCTGCGGCTCCGGCGGCGGCGATCGCCAAGGCCTGGCGCCGCTTGCCGCACACCAGCAGCACCGCGCCCGCGACCAGAGCGATAGCCGCGACCTGATGCGACCAGTGAATGTCTTCCACGGTTTCTAACGGCTTCGATCCGCTTTCCGATGTGAATCGCGACAAATCCATAGCTCCTGCTCCTTGCTGGAAGTAGATGGGATGCGAACTGGGGCGCAAAGCACTGCCCCGCCTCAGTCCAGATCGAACTCGCGCAGGGGCCGCTCGCCGGCGGGCAGCTCTTTGGCCTTGCGGACGGCCTCGGCGAAGCGCTTCGCCATTACGTCGTCCTTGTTCTTTTCTTCCTCGACGGCTTGGCGGAACAGCGATTCTTTCCGGCCCTCGCCTTCGCGCATGGCGCGAGCGGCGGTTTCGAAGTCCTCAAAGGAGCGCTTGCGCGGGGGCGGGCTGTGGGCCACCACCGCGCGGGTCGCGGGGTCGATGCGCAGGAGGCCGCCGCATTCCGGGCAGGCCACTTCGAATGTTTCGGCGCGCTTGGCGGGCATGGGGTTCCCTTTCTAGAGGAGGATGGGTTTGTGGCCCGGGCAGGGGTCGCCGGCAGCTTCGACCAGCGCCCGCACCAGCAGGCTGCCGTGGCGGGGCAGCGGGGAAGCGGACCCTTCCGCGCGCTCCGGCAAGCGCCCGCCCGGATACACGGAAGCGTACAGGGCGGCGACGCGCTTGCGGATGCCCGTGTCGCGCTCGAGCTCGCGGCGGGCGGCCAGGCGGCGCAGCCGGTTCATCTGGTACAGCATCTTGCTCGCGGCGACCTCGGCGGACCGCCCGAGCGCCGGGTCGAGCGCGCGCATGTAGGCAGTGACACTTCTAAGCTCGCCGCTGAGCGCTTGCCCGGCCGCGTGCAGCTTTCGCTTGCCCTCGTAGGGCATGGAGCGCGCGCCGACGCGCTGGAGCATCTCCTCGAGCGGCAAACGGAAGATCTCGGGCAGGTCGATGCCGTCGTGCTCCATCGTCCGCGCGTCGCGGGCCTCAAGCAGGGTGGCGCTCAGGCGGGGCAGCACGGGCGTCGCGCGTCCGAGGATGAGCCGGTGCAGCGCGCCGGTCTGGGCAAAATAGGCAACCTCCGCCGGACCGCCGATATAGGCGGCGGTGGGCAGGAGCGCGTCCTGGAAGACGGGGCGCAGCAGCGCATTGGGGCTCAGGCGCTCAGGCTCGGTGTCAAGGATGCGGAGCAGTTCGCCCGCGCTCAATGTGGCGTGCCCGGCGGTCCAGGTGCCCCCGGGCCTGGGCCGCAAGGGCTCGCGGGTCTGCGGCTCGTTTTCGGCCCCGCCGCTCAGCAGGAAGAGGAGACTCGTGCCGGGCTTGACGAGCACCTGCCGATGGTAGCCCGCGTCCTCCAAAAGCGCCCCTTGTTCCAGCAGCGCCGCTTCGAGCTCCGGGGCCCGCTCGACGGCCGCCCGAAGCACTTCCCTGCCCATCGCGTGCGCGGCGCGTCCAGCGGCATCGAAAATGATGAGCCCATAGTCACGAAAGGTGTCGGCCAGCCACTGCGCGAACGCCCCGGCGAAAGTGCTCTCCGGCCGGTAACATCGGCGCAGCAGCTCGATCTGCGGGCCCTCGGAGCCCAGGAGGGCGGCCGCCGCGTCGAGGGCCTGCCCAGCCGAAGGGCCCAGGCGTAAGG
>CAXTTW010000477.1:0-2023 GCA_964247255.1 uncultured Acidobacteriaceae bacterium | reverse complement strand
TCGCAACGGCGCTGTCACGGCGGCCATCGCGGGCGGCAGCGAAGCGGTTTTCGCCCAGGCCTTCGCCGCGACGCGCCGGGGCGGAACCACGGTCATGGTCGGCCTGCCCGCGCCGGGCCGCATGCTTGCAATCCCCGCAGTCAGCGTGGTTGCCGAGGAGCGGACCATCCGAGGATCCTACATGGGCTCGGCGGTGCCCTCGCGCGACCTGCCCCGGTTTATCGCCATGTACCGGGCGGGCTTGCTGCCGGTCGAGCGGCTGCTCACCCACCGGCTGCGGCTCCCTGAAATCAACGCCGGCCTGGACCGGCTCGCACGCGGCGAGGCGATCCGGCAGGTGGTGCTGTTCGATTGAGATGGTTCTGTTTACCGAGAGCGAGAGGCCAAAATCCTAACGCCGCCGGTCGCTGGGATCACTTCAGCCCCGGTTCAAGGAAGAACAAGAAGACTACGACGACTGCCGCGGCCGCGACACCCCACCCGGCACTCCAGCGCAGGTGGACCCTCGGCGAGTGTCCGTTCGAAGCGACCCCGCGCAGCATGGTCGGAAGGAACAGAAGACCCGCGCCGGCCCCGAAGGAAGATGCCGCGGCCATGCCGATCGCGACTCCGTGCTCCATTGTTCGGTTCACCGCGCCGGTACAGCAGGCAAACACGCCGGCCGCCGCATACGGCATCCAAACGAAACGGAACAGGCGCCTTTTCCCTGAGCCGGCGAACCGCTCGAGCTCGAACGCCGCGGCCCGCATCGACAGAAAGTAAACGGCTGCGCCGAACAGGATCAGCCCGGCCCGCCACGCGAGGTGGGGCTGGAGCCCGGCGATCAGTTCGGCGGCATCTCCGTAGCCGGTAACGCCGCTGAAGGCGACGTAGCCGGAGGGAATGAGTAGATCGAGAGCCATTACCAGCCACAAAAAGAAGCGCAAGCCGGCTGCGTCTCGATGCAATAAGCGCAACGCGAGCCGGACCAGCAGGCCTGCGCCGAACTGCACACCGGGACCCGCCGCCTTGATCGCGGGCGCGCCCACACTGCATGCCTGTCCCCAAACCGTCAGCATGGTGTTGCGGCCGCCGACCGCCAGACAGGCGATGCCGTGACCGAGCGCTTCGTGCGTCATCATGGAGGCTGCGTAGGCCAGGATCGCAAGTGCAACCAGCATCCTTGGACTGTCTTGATGTGCCGCTTGAGTCGACCGGCGATCTCGCTGTCCCATTCCGCTCGCACTCACGGCCGGTTGCGCCCCAGACGGTCGTGGCTCGCGACCCAGTCCCCGCGCAGGATCGCGCTCGACAGCGATAAGTCCCCGGCGAGCACCACCCCGGCGCAGATCTCGGCCAGTTTGTCCGCCTTGCCCGCGCCGTAGCAGCCCAGCAGCTCCAGGCACTCGCGCTGGGTCGCGAGGCCGGTGCCGCCGCCGTAGGTGGCTACGATGAGCGAGGGCAGCGTGACGGACCAGTACAGGTCGCCCTCCGGCTCCATCTGCGCGTAGACGATCGCCGCGTGCGATTCGGCGACGTTGGCCGCGTCCTGGCCGGTGGCGATGAACATGGCGGCGAGCCCGTTGGCGGCTTGGGCGCCGTTGTTCGCCGAGCCCGCCATAAAAGCCCCGGCCTGCGAGACTTGCCGCATGTGGAACAGCGCCGCCGTGTCCACGCCCATGATGGCCTGGAGCAGCTCGCGCTTGATCACGACCTCGGCCACCACCCGCTTGCCCCGGGTCAGCAGTGTGTTGATGCCAGAGTGTTTCTTATCCGTATCGATGTTGCCGGAAAGCAGAAACCGGGGCGGGCCGGAAGAGTCGGTCGCATAGTTGGCTAGAATCCACTCGCACGCCGCCAGCGTCGCTTTGCCGACCATGTTCTGCCCCGCGGCGTCGCCGGTGGTGTAGTCGAACCGCAGATAGATCAGCCTGCCGACGTGAAACGGCGTGACCGACGCGAGCTTGCCGGAACGGGTGGTCGCCTCGGCCGCCGCCCGCACCTCCCCGAGCCGCGCCTCGATCCCCAGGCCGAACTCCCGGGC
>CAXTTW010000476.1:0-2026 GCA_964247255.1 uncultured Acidobacteriaceae bacterium | reverse complement strand
GGCTGCGGCGGCAGCGCTGGCGCAGGCGGGCGCGCACGTTACATTGCTGGCGCGGACCGCTTCCGAGATTGAAGCGGCAGCCGAAGCGCTCGGGGGCGGCGCGCGGGCCCTGGTCGCGGACGTGGTCGACCTCGCGCCGACCGCCGCTCTCATCGTCGAGGCGGGGCCGTTTGACATCCTGGTCAACAACGCCGGCACCAACCGGCCCAGGCCTTTCGAGGCGGTCACTCCTGAGGACTTCGACGCGGTCGTGGACCTCAACGTGCGGGCCGCGTTCTTCGTCGCGCAGGCGGTCGCGCGGGCAATGATCGCGGCGGGCAGGCGCGGGTCCTTGATTCACGTGAGCTCGCAGATGGGCCACGTCGGCGGGCGCGACCGAACGCTCTACTGCGCCTCCAAGTGGGCGCTCGAAGGCATGAGCAAGGCCATGGCGCTGGACCTGGCGCGTTACGGCATCCGCTCGAACACGGTCGCGCCCACCTTTACCGAAACGGCGATGACGCGCCCGTTTCTGGCCGATGAGGCTTTTCGCGCGAGCGTGGGTGAGAAGATCAAGCTCGGACGGCTGCTGTCGGTCGAGGACCTGATGGGGGCGGTGGTGTTTCTTGCCTCGCCGGCCTCCGCGATGGTGACCGGCACGAGCCTTGTGGTGGACGGTGGGTGGACCGCCGAGTGAGGAGACGATGAGCGAAAGGCGCATCAGGACGACGCACGTGGGCTCGCTGCCGCGAAGCAGGGAGGTGACGGACCTGATTTTCGCGCACGAGCGCGGGGAAGCGGTCGACTCGTCGGAGTTCGACCGGGTCATCGGCGAGGCCGTGGCGGCGTGCGTGGCCCGGCAGGTCGCCTCCGGGGTGGACATCGTCTCGGACGGTGAGATGTCGAAGATCTCCTACGCGACTTACATCAAGGATCGCATTACGGGCTTCGACGGAGACAGCCCGCGCATCGCGCCCGCGGATCTGGAGGCGTTTCCGACATTTCTGGAGCGCGCGGCGCGCGGCGGCGGCACGCCGACGTACCGCAGGCCGCGCTGCGTGGGGCCGGTCGCCCCCAAAACGCTGGAGCCGCTGGAAGCCGACCTGGCGCATCTGCAACGCGCCCTCGCGGAGCACCGGCCCGCCGGCGCGTTCATGAACGCGGCCTCTCCGGGGGTGATCGCACTGTTTCAACCTAATGACCATTACCCGACCGAGGACGCCTACCTGGAGGCCCTGGCCGAGGCAATGCGGCCGGAGTACGAGCGAATCGCGGCCGCCGGCTTTGTGCTGCAGCTGGACAGCCCGGACCTGGGCCTGGGCCGCCACATGATGTACAAGGACCGCCCGGAGGACGAGTACCTGCGGCGCATCGAAAGGCACGTGGAGGTGTTGAACCACGCGCTGCGCAATGTGCCGGCCGCGCATGCGCGCATGCACGTGTGCTGGGGCAACTACGAGGGGCCGCACCACCGCGACGTCGAAATGGGCACCATTCTGCCGGTGCTGATGAAAGCCAAACCGCGGGCGCTGCTGTTTGAAACCGCCAACCCGCGCCACGGGCACGACTGGACCTACTTCCGCGACCTGCGCCGGCTCATCCCGGAGGACCGCGTGCTGATCCCCGGGGTGATCGACTCGACGACCAACTTCATCGAGCACCCGGAGCTGGTGGCGCAGCGCATCGAGCAGTTCGCCGCCATCGTGGGCCGGGACCGCGTCATCGCCGGGACAGACTGCGGGTTCTCGTCCTTCGCGGGCTACGGCGCGGTCGACGGGGAGATCGTGTACGCGAAGCTGCGGACACTGACCGAAGGCGCGGCGCTCGCGAGCCGGAGGCTCGGATGAACCTGAAAGCCCGCTTGGCCGCCCGCGAGCTTGTCGTAGGCACCTTCGTCAAGACCCCCTCCGCCATCGCGGTCGAGGTTCTAGCGCTGTCGGGCTTGGACTGCGTGTGCCTGGACGCCGAGCACGCGCCCTTCGACCGGCTCAGCCTGGACGCGTGCCTCCTGTCCGCGCGCGCGGGCGGCATGGCGGCGCTGGTGCGC
>CAXTTW010000475.1:0-2039 GCA_964247255.1 uncultured Acidobacteriaceae bacterium | reverse complement strand
CGCGCGAACCACAAGCGCGCCGTCGCCGAGGGGATCAAGGTTGCGCTCGGGACCGATGCAGCCGTATACCCGCACGGGCTCAACGCGCGCGAGCTGGAAGTATACGTGCGCGACTACGGCATGACGCCGCTGGCCGCGCTCCAGTCCGCGACGGTGAACGCCGCCGACCTGATGGGCTGGGCCGACCGCGCGGGGGCGCTCGACGCGGGCAAGTGGGCCGACGTGATCGCGGTCGAGGGCGACCCGCTCCGGGATGTGCGGGTGCTCCAAAGAGTCGAGTTCGTGATGAAGGGCGGGGTAGTGTACAAGGACGCGCACGAGCCGGCGGCGACGGGGCGTTTGCCACTGCCGGAGTAGCCGTGCCGCACGCCGCTCACTCCTATCAAAGGAATGTATAAGCGGCCCCGCTCTCATCCTTGGCAGCTCCCGATCAAGTCATCCTGACGAGCAGCGAGGAAGAGCCTGCTTTGTCCCGCGCACAGAATGCAAAGCAGGTTCTTCGCTCCGCTCAGAATGACCCATTTCGGAGCCAGATGAGACTTCCTGGATCCGCATGAAACTACCCGCCCAAGTCGACCAGCGTGATCTCCGCGATCGGTTCGGCGAGGAAACGGCTGCCGAGGGCGCGGAAGCGGTCCGCGCCGTCGGTGGCAAAGAAGCGCACGGGCGCTGGGTGGCCCGGTATGCGCCCGAGGTCGCGCGCGACCCGGTCGGCGGTGACTCCCGCCGAATCAATCACGGCCACCCCCGGGGCAAGCGCTTCCACCTCGCCGCGGAGCAGCGGGTAGTGGGTGCAGCCCAGGACCAACGCATCGGAGCGCAGTCCCGCTTCCTGCGCTTCGTCCGCGGCCTCGCGCAGGTAGATGCGCAGCACCTCGCGGGTGACCGGGTGCGCGGTCCAGCCTTCCTCCACCAGGGGAACCAGCAGGGGGCAGGCTTTCTCGAACGCGCGTACCCCGCGCTCGCCCAGGGCCTCCGTGTAGGCGCGGCTTGCGACGGTGGCGGCGGTGGCCAGTACCGTCACGTCGCCGGAGCGGGTTTGGGCGCGCGCGGCGTCGGCCCCGGTTTCGATTACCCCCAGCACGGGTACGCGGACGGCGGCCCGCAGCTCGTCGAGCGCGAGCGCCGAAGCGGTGTTGCACGCGATCACCAGGTACTCCGCCCCGTGCTCGACGAGGAAGCGGGCGCTTTCGACCGCGTACCGGGCGACCGTGGCCTGGGACTTGGAGCCGTACGGCAGCCGCGCCGTGTCGCCTAAATAGAGATAACGCGCCCCGGGGAGGCGCGCGCGAAGGGCGCGCAGGACAGTGAGCCCGCCCGCGCCGGAGTCGAAAACGCCGATCGTTGTGCTCGATGCTGGGGAGATCATTTCGTGGTGAAGGCCTCGCTCGGCGCGGACTGGCCGGCCAGGTAGGTTTGCTGGAGGTCGGCGTGGCCGGCCAGGGTGGCGCGGGGCTCGCCGTCGACCAGGAAGCGGACCTCGGAAATCCTGGGCAGGTTCGCGTGGAGCGTCGCGATCATGGACTCGAGCGTCAGGGTCTCGGGCGCGATTCCGGAGGGATGCAGGTGCACGAACCCCTGCGCGAGGTCCACCGTCGCGAGCAGGCCTCGGCCGCTGCCGGCGGGGGAAAGAAAAACCTCGTGGATGCTCTCGGTCCCGGAGAGCGGGAGCGGGTGAGGCGAGCGAGGGTCGGTGTACTCGGCCAGCAGCTTCTCGAGCACGACGCGGGCGCGCGTATTGGGGTCCTGCGGCAGGGGGAACGCCAGCGGACGCTCGTTGAGCGCGCCGGTCTGGTCGTTGGCTAAGGCCAGGAGCATGGGCTCCTCGCTGCCGGCTGCAGAGGCAAGCGCGGCCGGCAGCGCCCGCGCGGCGAAGTGCGCGTCGGCGCGCTCGCGGAAGCGGATCAGGAACAGGGTCATCGCGAGCACCGCGGCCAGAAGCGCGAGAAACAGCGCCCGCTCGCCCCGGCTGATGAGGCGCGAACTCCGAGCCGTTTTGCGGCGCGACGGCTGCGTGGTCGGCTGCCCGGACGATAGAC
>CAXTTW010000474.1:0-2056 GCA_964247255.1 uncultured Acidobacteriaceae bacterium | reverse complement strand
GCGCGGAACTCGTCCAAGGCTTCTTCGACGGTGCAGAAAGGGCTCATGAGAGGGTGGCTCCGCATACAGAAAGAGCCGCCCGGTCAGCGGCCCTCGGCACATCGTTCGGGGGGCGGCTTAGAGGGTCGACTCAATCTCAAAGCCCCAGGCCTCCAGGAGCGCTTCGGGGATGTATTTGGAGTTGCGGTTGCGCCGGGCCCACTCACGCAGACGCGTGGACCGCTCGTACTGGTCGGGGGTGAGCTTGAACTCCTTAACGACCTGCTCAAACGAGGTGATGGTGGGGACGACCGGGCCGATCGGCTCCGGCTTGCCCCAGTTCGGGTTGCCGCGACGCTTCGCCATGGGCATATTCTCCTCTGAACGCTGTTTCTCTATTTTAGAGCAAGCGGCTTCAGGAGCCCGTGCCCCGAACCACGACGCGGGCGGTCCGGACCAGAATCTTCAGGTCGAGCCAAAAGCTCCAGTTCTCGACATACGCCGTGTCGAGCGCGATATAGCGGGCGAAGGAGGAGTCGGACCGCGCCTGCACCTGCCACAGTCCGGTCACCCCCGGCAGCACCTCCAACCGCCGGAAGTGCTCGAGCGCGTACTTGGCCACCTCGCTCGCGATCGGCGGACGGGGGCCGACGATGCTCATCTCGCCCCGCAGCACGTTGAAGAACTGAGGCAGTTCGTCGAGCGAGTACTTGCGCAGGTAGCGACCCACGCGGGTGACGCGCGGATCCTTGGACATCTTGAACAGGATGCCGTCGCGCTCGTTCAATTTGGCCAGCTCGCGCTTTTTCGCCTCGGCATCGCGCACCATGGTGCGGAACTTGAAGCACGGAAACACGCGGCCGCGCTTGCCGATGCGCTCCGACACGTAAAACACCGGGCCGCGCGAGTCTACGAGCACCGCGATGGCAATGACCAGCATGATGGGAAACAGCGTCATGAGCGCCGCGAGCGACAGGATGATGTCGACCACGCGCTTCATCAGGAAGGCAAAGGTGCGGGGGTTGCGCCGGTGCAGCGCCACGACCGGGTAGGCGCCCAGGTACTCGATGGGCGCGTTCTGCGCCAGCTCAACATAGAAGCCGGCCACCGCGCGAATGTCGAGCTCAACGTCGTGCGCTTGCTCGAGCAGGTGGATCACCGTTTCGACGCTGCACGGCTCGGCAATGACCAGCTCGTCGATGAAGTGCAGACGGGTCAGCTCGCGCAGGCGGTCCATGGTGCCCAGGATTTGGCCGGCCGGGACGCCCGCGGTTTCCCCGCCCTCGACATCGAGAAACCCGCACAAACGATAGCCCAAGAACGCATCGTCCTGGATCTGCTGGCCGATGGCCATGGAAAGCCGGTTGGTGCCCAGGATCACGACATTGCGGGTTTCGACGCCCTTGGCGTACCGGGCCAGGCGCACGGTGCGCCACAAGGCCCGCCGCACCCCGAGCGTGACCATGGTGGTGGCGACCATTGTAATGACCAGCGTGCGCGATACCTCGAGATTGCGCATCAGGTACAGCCACCCGCACAGGAGCACGCCGGTGGTGAGGCAGGCCTGCGCGATGAGCCTCTGCTCATGAAGCCCGCTGCGGGCGGGGATGCCGTTGTACAAGCCGTACCGGCGCAGCACAAAGACCAGCACCAGCAGGAAACCGAACAAATACCAGAGGTTCCCCGGCTGGGGCGTCAAGCTGGTGGGCAGCGCGCTGAGAAACGACGACTGGCTGAACGCGAAAGCATGGATCAGGACGGCGAAGACAAAGGCGGCGAGCGTCGCCAGCACGTCGTTGAACATCATCAGCGCGATGGCGGCCGCGGCCGGGCTGGCCTGGCGGGCAGGCTGGCTCAGGGGCCGTAGGGGGGTGGGCGAGGCAGCATCTCCCCTTCCGTTTCGCCGGATAAATTCTGAACTGGCCATCTGAACCCTTGGCGCCTTCTGCCCGTTCTGCGGATCGTCTTTCCGGCTGCGGACCGGAAGCAAGGGAAACTGTGAGTTGCTCCAGGCGCAATCGTCGTTCAATCGGCGGCTGCGCCGCTCCGCTTCTCAGACTCGACCTGAACCTCCTGG
>CAXTTW010000473.1:0-2057 GCA_964247255.1 uncultured Acidobacteriaceae bacterium | reverse complement strand
TTCCGCGGCGTTCTGGCTTCGGCCGCCGGATTTGCACTGGGTCACGATGGTCCGGTCGCGGGGGAGCTCACCGAGGCGCTTGCCAAGCTCGCCTTGCGGGATGAGCACGCCGCCGAGGTTGGCCAGCTGGTACTCCCAGGGCTCGCGCACGTCGAGCACGAAGGGCTGCTCACCGGCGTCGCGGCGGCGCTTAAGCTCCTGCACGGAAATCTGGTCGATGCCGTTTTGCTGGGGCAAGGGGCCTCCTTTTACGGTATGTTCGGTCGTTGATTCTTGAGCTCCAGCCACGCCGCAGAACTGGTTGTAGTCGATCAGCTCAGTTACGGTCGGGTTGGGGCCGCAGACCGGGCACGCCGGGTTCTTGCGCAGCTTCAGCTCGCGGAAGCGGGTGGTCAGGGCGTCAATGAGCAACAGGCGACCTACGAGGGGTCCTCCGATTCCTAAAACGAGTTTGATGACCTCGGTTGCCTGGAGCGTCCCGACCAGCCCCGGCAGTACCCCGAGCACGCCGCCCTCGGCGCAGGAGGGAACCAGGCCCGGCGGCGGCGGCTCGGGGTAGAGGCAGCGGTAGCAGGGGCCGTCCTTGGCCGCGAAAACACTGCATTGCCCTTCAAATCGAAAGATGGACCCGTAGGCGTTCGGAATGCCCGTCAGCACGCAGGCGTCGTTGACCAGGTAGCGGGTCTGGAAGTTGTCGGTCCCGTCGGCGACCACGTCGTAGTCTTTGAAGATTTCCAAAGCGTTCGCGCTCGTGAGCATCACGTTGTGCTTCACAATATTCAGCGACGGGTTGAGCGCGTGGAGCTTGTTGGCGGCGGAGTCGACCTTCAACCGCCCCACATCCGGGGTCGCGTGGATGATCTGCCGCTGGAGGTTGCTCGCGTCCACTGTGTCGAAGTCGACCAGACCCAGGGTGCCGATGCCTGCCGCCGCGAGATACAGAGCGAGTGGCGCGCCCAGGCCGCCGGTGCCCACGCAGAGCACGCGCGCGGCCTTGAGCTTGCGCTGGCCCTCGACGCCGACCTCGGGCAGGATGAGGTGGCGTCCGTAGCGCTGGAGGTCGTCCGGGGTGAGCTCGGGGAGAGTATCGGGCGGTGCGGCGGTCATCGTGGCCATGGGTGATCCTTTAGTTCTTGAGATGACGCGACGTGCGCTTTCGTCTCAGATGCGGGCCATACCGCGGTCCACGCCGTTCACGAAATTTGAGTCGTCGCAGGCGAGCGCCATGCCCGAAGTCGCCCCGGTGATCACCGCTACTTTCCCATCCAGCTTGCCCATGTTTCCTCTAGTGCGCCGAAGGCACCGTTGCCTGGACGGCCAGTCCCGGCCAGCAGCCGCCGGCGATGGAAGGGATGATGGAGAGGGCGTCGGAGGGCTTGGTCGCGGTGGACTCTTTTTCTGGCAGGTAGCGGATGTCTTCATCGTTTAGGTAAAGGTTGACGAAGGCGCGGAGCTTGCCGTCCTCGGAGAACAGGTGACGCTTGAGCTCGGGATGCTGCGCGGTGAGCGCGTCGAGCGCGGACTGAACCGTCGAGGCCTCGACGGAAACGGCTGCCTGCTGGCCGGTGAAGGCGCGCAGGGGAGTGGGGATCAGAATCTGCATGCTTGTCCTCACCGAAGTAGATGTGAGCGGAGAGCGGCGCGGTGCATGGCCTCAGCCCTTTGCGGCACCCCCTGTCGCGCTGACCTCGGCCGGCTCGACCTCGATAAGCTCGTCCTCGAAGCGCTTGTTGTCCTCAGCCGTGCCTTCGAGCAGAAAGGCGTTGGTTTGGGCGGCGCGGCCCTTTTCGACGGCGGTTATGACATAGGAGCAGCCGAGCCAGTGGGCTTCGGCGAAGTCGGTGGGGGACCACTGGGCCGGGTGGTCGGGGTGCGAGTGGTAGAAGCCGACGATGTCCCAGCCGCTCCCGCGTGCCTCACGCTGAATGCGGATCAGTTCGGCGGGTGCGATGTGGTAGCGATTGTGGGCGGAGTCGGTGCGGGTGTTGCCGGCGCGCACGGCTGCCTCGACCCGATTGCCTTCGGGCGAGGCGTGGCCGAGCAGGACACCGCAGCAC
>CAXTTW010000472.1:0-2058 GCA_964247255.1 uncultured Acidobacteriaceae bacterium | reverse complement strand
AGCGTGGCGTTTCGCGTAGCGCAGGGCGTGCCGGTATACGGCAGCGACCGGGAGTGAGGGCTGGAACGGGCGAGATAAGGGTTTGTGGCCCTCCTTTGTTGTCATCCCGTAACGAAGTGAAGGGATCTGCTGTTCTTTCGAAGTGCTTCGGCGGCCGGAAGGAAAGCAGATCCCTCCGCTTTGCTACGAAATGACAACAGTAAAGAATGATTCGCTAAAGGCCTCAGTAGGCTCTAGCGGATCTTCTTAAGCAATCGGTCGAACAGCTTCACCACGGCGGCGGGGTCTTCGCCCGGTGGGAAGTGGCCGGAGCCCTTAATGGCCGCGCGTTCGTACCAGCCTGTGAAGTATCGGCTGGTGTCTTCGGAGGCGGCAAGCAGCACGCAATGGTCGTCGGTGCCGTAGCCGAACAGGGTGGGTACGGTGATCTTGGCTTTCGGTTTGGCGTCGAGCACGGCTTGCTGGGCGGCGTAGGCCGGCTTGCCGAGCGAGTTGCCCCAGCGATGGCGATAGCTGTCCAGCACGACCGTGGCGAACTGCGGATTGGTCCAATAAGCCGCTTGGGCTGCGAACTCGCGCTCGGAGAAACGCCAGTTCGGCGACCACGCATGCCAGATATGCCGGCAAAGCTCGCGGGCGTTTTCGCGCAGCGCCTTGGCGCCCCCGGCGGTTTGGAAGTACCACTGGTACCAGTAACTTTGCACCTGGGCGGGCGGCAGGTCGTGGCCGCCGTACATGACATAGGAACTAGAAAGCCCGAGATGGCCGAGAACGCGCTCCGGGGCGAGCACGCAAGCGTCAAAGCCGGCGCGGGCGCCCCAATCATGGCCGATGATGGCAAAGCGGTTGAGACCGAGCGCGTTGGCGAAGACGAGCGTGTCGTGGGCTAGCGCCGCTTCTTGGCCGGAAAGGAGGTTGTCCTTGGTTACGATCGTTTCGCCATACCCGCGCATGGAGGGCACAAAGAGCCGCAGCTTGCGCTTTTCGGGTTCGAGGCGCGCGACCACGGCGTCCCAGCCGCTGACGGCGTACGGAAAGCCGTGCAGCAGCAGCACGGGAAGGCCGGTGCGCGGGCCGAACTCGCGAAAGCTGAAGGTGATGCCGGAAGTTTGCAGGGTGCGGTGATCGTTCATAGGGGTTCCGTTCAGAGTTTTAGCAGAGCCGCCGCGTGGCCGCCGCGGAAGGCTTCGTCTTCGGCGGGCGGCAGAGCGAGTTCACGCAAGAACTCGGCGCCGCGACTGGTGGGGCTGAAGGGGTAATCGACCGAAAACATCATGTGGTCGAAGCCAAAGACGGCGCGGGCGCAGTCGAAGGGCGGACGGGTGAAGTAGCCGCTGGTGGTGATGTAAAACTGGTCCTTGAAGGTATCAGCGACGCTGCGTTTGAGCTTGGCGGCGGGCGAAAGAATGCCACTGGAACGGGCCAGCGCATAGGGAAGAAATTCGCCCATGTGGCCGATGATGATCTTGAGATTGGGCAGCCGGTCGAGCACCCCGGAAACGATCAAGCGCAACGCGTGAAGGCCGGTTTCGGCATGCCAGCCCCAGCCGGCGATGGACAGCATCTGGCCGAGCTCGCCGGGAAGCCCTGTATAGTAGACCTCCGCAACGGCTTCGGGCGGTGGGGCGGGATGCACGTATAGCGGCACGTCGAGCGCGGCGATGGCTTCGAGCACGGGAAAGAACTCGGGTGCGTCAAGAAACTTGTCTTGGTGGGTGCCGTTGAGCAGAACGCCTTTGAAGCCGAGCTTGGTGATGCAGCGCTCGATCTCTTTCGCGGCGGTGGCGGGATCGGAGAGGGCGGGCGTGGCGAAGGCGGCGAAGCGATCGGGATGCGCCTGGACAGCGGCGGCTAGCTCGTCGTGTACGCCGTGTAGGACGGCAATTTCGTTCGCGGGCGCGAGCTTTTCGATGCCGAGGGCCGCGAGCGACAGCACCTGGACAGCAATACCAGCTTCGTCCATCGCAGCAAGGCGTCCGGCGCCGAGGTCGAGCAGCTGATCGAGGCGGTCAGAGCCGCCCGGCATGGGCTCTCCGCCCAGCTTGGCCGCTTTGACGT
>CAXTTW010000471.1:1842-2070 GCA_964247255.1 uncultured Acidobacteriaceae bacterium | reverse complement strand
GTCATACACGACGACCGCGTCCGCATCGCTCACCCCCAGCGCGCCCAGCCGCTCGGCGAACAGCGCCGCCGGGGGCAGGGTGGAGGGCAGCGGGTCCGACGGGTCGGCGAGTGTCGCCAGGTCAAGATGCCGCGCGCCCGGGATGTGCGCCGCGGCGAACTCAGCAGCGGCATCGCGCCCATGCTCGGGCAGGAAATAGCTCGCGTCGAGCACGCGCACCTCGGCGAC
>CAXTTW010000471.1:0-1832 GCA_964247255.1 uncultured Acidobacteriaceae bacterium | reverse complement strand
GGATGGTCGGCGAGCCAGGCGGGGGTGACGAGCGGCGGCATGGCGAGCGGCTTAGCGGGATCGAGCGGGTGAGGGAACCGGGGGGCGTTGCGTCTCCGCTGATCCACTCTTAAACCGATGTCGTGAACGTTAACGCAATGTTCCTCAGTCAGAAGCTGGAGGCAGTCCTTCGTAAGTCGGAAGCACTGCTGCCCGATGACGTGGGACGGCATCTGCTGGCGATCATCTCGCCGGCGTCTCTGGCGATCATGGCGGGCGTGGTCGCTGTCTGGGCCGCGTCTCACTTCGTCGGAGTAGGCGAGGTTGCCGATGTGGTTTTGCTGCTTACTGGCTGGCTGACGATCGGCGGAGCCGCGCTCGATGGCACGCGCAAGATGATCAGGTTCGCGCTCACAACGCACAACGCCCGCACAGATGTCGATCTCGACCGGGCTGCTCGGGACCTAGCGGATGCGGTTAGCATTTTGGGCGTCGATGTCGCGCTTGGGCTTCTTTTCAAAGGGAGACCGAAAGGTACCTTCAAGACGCTTCACGGGTCCATGCCTAGCTACAAGGTATTCAGGAGTGTGATGCCGGCGGGAGGTCCCACCCGGATGTACGAAGCCGAAGTAATTTTCACGAAGGATAAGTTTGCCGGAGAGGGTGGAACAGACCCACAAAATGTGGCCCGCGTCGGACGAGACCGGGTTCCAGGTGCGTTGCCGAAAGAAGCGGCAAGAAGGAATTTCCGTAAAGGTTACTACCATGAGCGGGTACATCAGCGACTGAACCAGGGCTTTTCGCTACTGGGTCGCCCCGCTCTCTATTTAAAGCTCGGAGCTTATAAGAGATCTTATACTCTGAGATATCTTGAGGAAGCCGCAGCCGAAGCTCGCGCGTTGTGGAAGGTGGGTGGACCTGTTCATCCGGAACCCGTCTGGTACAAGTTTCCCTACGACAAGCGGTATCAGATCACGCTGGCGCTCATTGGACATGAGGCAAACGGGTTGCTGCTTGGCCCCGTCACCGTGGGCGGTGCGACGTATAACGCTTACTTTGGCCTCTTTCATGGCGATAAGTGAGCTGCAAGCGATCGAGATAGCGCATCGTTTTGCCTCCCGCCGCGAGTCTTTGGGATGGCACCCTAACGCGGTCAGCGTTGAGACAGGCGAATTTGAAGGGCGCGTCTGCTGGATTGTTACGACTGAGCGGTCGCCTGAGCCCGTGCCGGATTGGTGGCCGAATTTTCCGACCCCGTTCACCTACTATGTGGACGCAAGTTCGGGCGAGCTGGTGGGCTTTCGAGTCGACAAGACGACCTACCTTTTAGGTTCCGATTAGGAATACCCCTTCGGCTCCGCGTCGAGCTTCGCTAGAAACGCCGCCGCCTGCGCGCGCGTGTCCACCTTCGCCTTCGCGCCCCAGCGGTCCCAGTTGCGATAGGGCATGTTGAGCCGCGGGTTATCGCGCAGCTTGGCCTCGTTGCGCGCGAGGAAGTCCCAGTAGAGCGCGTTGAACGGGCAGGCATCCTCGCCCACGCGCTTCGTGACGTCATAACGGCAGTGCTGACAATAGTCGCTCATCCGGTTGATGTACGCGCCCGACGCGACGTACGGCTTGGACGCGACCAGCCCGCCGTCGCCATATTGGCTGATGCCGAGCGTGTTGACGAGCTCGACCCATTCATACGCGTCGATGTAGATCTCCAGATACCAGAGGTGGACGAGGTACGGGTCCGCGCCGATCAGCGCGGCGAAATTGCCCGTCACCATCAAACGCTGGATGTGGTGCGCGTGCGCGGTCGCGACCGTCTGCCCCAGCGCTTCGGCGAGGCAGTGCATGTCGGTCTCGCC
>CAXTTW010000470.1:0-2073 GCA_964247255.1 uncultured Acidobacteriaceae bacterium | reverse complement strand
CATTTCGCGCCAGCGGCGCTTTGTCTAAGCTCGCAAAAACCTAGCCATGAAGCCCTTCTCCTTTGCCCGCGCGCCCGGCCAGACTTCCAACATCCGCACCCCCATGCGGCGGGCTCGGGTGTTCGCCGTCGCGGGCTTCTTCCTGTTCTGGAGCGTGCTCATCCTCGGCCGGCTCATTTGGCTGCAGGTGGTCAAAAGCCCCGAGTGGGTGGCCCGCGCGGCCGCGCAGCAGCAGCGGACGTTTCAGGTCGCGCCGCGGCGGGGCATCCTTTACGACCGCAACCTCCACGAACTCGCGATGACGGTTTCGGTCGACTCTATCTACGCCGTGCCGGGAGAGATCCCGCAGGACCGCCGGCCCGAGCTCGCCGCTGAGCTGGCCAAGGTCCTGCACACCGACCGTGCCGACAAGTTCACGGAAGCCGAGGAGATCGAAAAGCGCATTGACGGCGCGCGCTTCTTCACCTGGATCGCGCGCAAGCAAACGCCCGCCGTCATCGACCAGGTCCGGGCGCTCAAGCTCAAGGGCGTTTACTTCCAGAAGGAGTTCAAGCGCTTCTACCCGGAGAACGATATCGCCGCGCAGGTGCTGGGCTATGTCGGGGTCGACGACAACGGCCTGGGCGGGGTGGAGCAGCGATTCGACCACGACCTGCACGGCGAGCCCGGACGCATGCTCACCGCGCTCGACGCCCGCAGGCACGTGCTCGCCTCGAGCGAGCGCGATCCCGCGCCGGGCGAGAACATGCAGCTTACCCTCGACGCCAATATCCAGTTCATGGCGGAGCGCGCGCTCGACCACGCGATGGCCCGCGTCAAGCCGCTGAACGGAACGGTGGTTGTGCAGGACCCGCACACCGGGCAGATCCTGGCGCTCGCGATCCGGCCGACCTTCGACCCCAACGACGTGAAGCACACCTCCTCCGAGCTCTTGCGCAACCACGCCGTGAGCGACGTGTACGAGCCCGGGTCTACCTTCAAGCTGGTTGCCTACTCGGCCGCGCTCGACCGGCACGTCGCCAAGCCCACCGACAAGATCGACTGCGAGGGCGGCAAGATGAACGTCGCCGGCCGCATCGTGCACGACGACCACTACAACGGCGTCCTCACGGTCGAGGAGGCGCTGGCCGTTTCGAGCGATGTCGCGGCCATTA
Source organism: uncultured Acidobacteriaceae bacterium (assembly GCA_964247255.1). GTDB lineage: Bacteria > Acidobacteriota > Terriglobia > Terriglobales > Acidobacteriaceae > EB88. The sequence goes on along the minus strand of CAXTTW010000470.1, from coordinate 919 downwards.
AGCTCGCGCAGCGCGTCGGCAAGGATACCTTTTACTCCTACATCCACGCGTACGGCTTTGGGCAGCGGACGGGTTTGGAGCTGCCCGGCGAGACGCGCGGCCTGCTGAAGCCGCCGGAGCGCTGGCAGCCCACCACCATCGGTTCCATTCCCATGGGACACGAGGTGGCGGTCACGCCGATCCAACTCGTCACCATGGTGTCCACCATCGCGAACGGGGGCACGTATTTGCCACCGCACATCGTTCTGCGGGCGACGGACAAGGTGACCGGCAACCCCGGCCTCCGCGCCGCCGCGTTCCACCCGAACCTGACCGACGACATTCCCAGCCCGCTGCCCGCCGGGGCGCACCGGGTCATCGCCTCCGAGACCGCGGCCCAGATGCGCAAGCTGATGGAGAATGTCGTGATCAACGGCACGGCCAAGGGCCACGCCAACCTAAACGGCTACTCCGCCGGCGGCAAGACCGGGACCGCGCAGAAGATCGACGTGCGCACCCACACCTACTCGCGGACCAAGTACGTGGCGTCGTTCGTCGGGATCGCGCCCGTGAATAACCCGGCCGTGACCATCGCGGTCATCATCGACTCGCCCTCGGTCGGCTCGCACTTCGGTACAGCGGTCTCCGCGCCGGTCTTCCAGGAGCTGGCCCAGCAGGTGCTCGAGTACCTGGGCGTCCCGCACGATGAGCCGCTGAAGTCCGCGCCGGAGCTCGCCCGTGAGGCCGCAGACGCCCCGCAGGAGGGGGTGTCCGAGCAGAACGGGGATCTGGAGGCGCTGTTCGCCGAGGTGAACGACCTGCCCGCCGACGACCCCCTGCGCAAGCCGCTGGAAACTCTACCGGAGAGCGGTACGGAAGCGCCGCCGACGCTGGTCGCGAGCGCGCTCGCACCGTCCTCGCCCGCGCTCGCCGCCCAAGC
>CAXTTW010000469.1:0-2078 GCA_964247255.1 uncultured Acidobacteriaceae bacterium | reverse complement strand
GCGGCGCGGCGCCCCTGGGCTGGGTGGCCCGGGGCACGATGGTCCCGGAGTTCGAGCAGGCCCTTTTCGCGCTGCCCGTGGGCGGTCGGTCCGGCGTTTTCCGTACGGTCTTCGGCTTCCACATCGCGACGGTCTTTGAGCGGCGACCGGAGAACTTCGCGCCCTTCGATGAGGTGCGCCCCGCGCTGGCCCGAACCATGCATGAGGTCCGCAGGCAGCGCGTTGTGGAGGCGGCGGTGGAGCAGGCGCTGCGCGCGGCCCGCATCGAGACGATGCCCGAGGTGAGCGCGTGAAGTCATCCGTCCCGCCGCCATGCTGCGTACCCAGCCAGGACCGCGCGCGGCGCTTGGCTGCTTCCGCGGAGCAGTCCGCGGCACGGCAGCGTGTGTTCGCGGGCTCCCCCGAGGGCATGGCCGCGCTGGCCGGCGGCGCGTTCCTGATGGGGACCGACTATGCACAGGGCTTTCCGTCGGACCGTGAAGGCCCGGTGCGCCGCGTTCGGCTCGACCCTTTCCTGATCGATCGCACCCCGGTGACCAACGAGCAGTTCGCGCGCTTCGTGGACGCGACCGGCTACCGGACCGAGGCCGAGCGGTTCGGGTGGTCGTTCGTTTTCGAGGGCGACCTGCCGGAACCGCTGCGCGCGCGTGAGGCCGTGCCCGGCATCGAGTGGTGGAAGCGCATCGAGGGTGCGTGCTGGCGGCAGCCCGAGGGGCCGGGCAGCAGCCTCGCCGCTCGCGAGAACTACCCGGTGGTGCAGGTCTCCTGGCACGACGCGGCGGCTTATGCGCACTGGGCAGGGAAGCGCCTGCCGTCCGAGGCCGAGTGGGAGTACGCGGCGCGGGGCGGCCTCGAACAAAAGCTGTACGCCTGGGGCGACGAGCTGGTGCCCGGCGGCGAGCACCGCGCCAATCTGTGGCAGGGTGCTTTTCCGCAGCGCAACACCGCCGAGGACGGCTACCCCGGTACATGCCCGGTCGACGCATTCCCTCCGAACGGCTGGGGGCTGCTTTCAATGACCGGCAACACCTGGGAGTGGTGCGCGGACTGGTTCAACGCGGCTTTCCATGCCGATGCCACGCGCCTGAACCCGGTTGGGCCGCCCGGTGGAAGCGCCCGCGTCCTCAAGGGCGGCTCCTACCTGTGCCACGCTTCGTACTGCAACCGGTATCGGGTCGCCGCCCGCAGCTCCAACACTCCCGACAGCGCGACCGGCAACATCGGCTTCCGCTGCGTCCGGGACGTGGCCGGGTAAGCGCCTTTCAGCCGCAGCGGACTTGCTTGTTCAAGAACACCGTGGAGTCATCACTTTCGAAATCGAGCGAGCCATCGCGGTCGGTCCTGAACACGTCCCTCTGGAAGCTGTTGCCGGAGGTTGGCACAAGGGTGTCATCGCGATCTCTGGAATCGTTCCAGTGCGGGAGGAACTCCCGCGAGAAAAGTGCCAAGCTGAAGATTCGTCCTCGCTTCTCGGACGAAGAGCGTCAGGAGCGCCCGCGAGAAGGCTGCCTCGGACCGGGCCGCCGCCCGGTGCGCTCGCGGGAACCGGTGAAAACGCCGAAAAGCCACACCCCCGGCAGAGGGCGTGGCTTTTTCGGGTAAAGCGGCCTGTTATCGCGTGTTACTTCTTCGGCGCGGCCGGTTTGGTCGATTCCGGCTTGATTTCCGGAGCCGTGGCGGTGGGTACGGCCGGCGTATCGGGTTTGGCCGCGCCGTTCGGGGTGGCTGGCACAGCCGTTGTACCGGGCTTGGTGACTGCGCCCGGGGTCGCCGGAGCGCTGGAGGAGCCAGGTTTGGTGTCGGCGCTCGGTGCGGCCGGGGTGGTACCGGGCTTGGTGTCCGCGCTCGGTGCGGCCGTGGTGGAGCCGGGCTTGGTGTCCGCGCCCGGAGCGGCCGAAGCGCTGGTGGTACCGGGCTTGGTATCGGCACCCGGTGCGGCCGGGGTGGTACCGGGCTTGGTGTCCGCGCTCGGAGCGGCCGTGGTGGAGCCGGGCTTGGTGTCCGCGCTCGGAGCGGCCGAAGCGCTGGTGGTACCGGGCTTGGTATCGGCACCCGGAGCCGTCGAAGAGCCAGGCTTG
>CAXTTW010000468.1:0-2078 GCA_964247255.1 uncultured Acidobacteriaceae bacterium | reverse complement strand
GGGGTGTCGCGATCGCCGCGCGCGTGCCGCCGTGGCACATCGCGGGCTTGTCGCTGGGGACTCGCTCCGTGCTGGAGCTGCCGGCTGGGTCGGTGGCGCTCGCGGGGCTCGGTCCGGGCGAGCTGCTCAATTTTCAACACGCGCGTTAAAGTGCAAAGGAGCCTCATGCAGACCGGCCACGCCCTGCTCGCCCTGTTTCTCTGCCCGTTCGCGGTGTACGCGCAAGCACCCGGTCTGCCGCAAGCACTCGCCGCCGCGCGCTATCCTCTGCAGCTCAATGGAAAAGGCTTCTCCGGCCCCGGCGCGCAGGTCCTTGCCGCCGCGCTCGACGGCGCAAACATCGTTGCCGTCGGCGAGGACCACTTCACCCACGAAATCCCCGCCTTCACCGCTGCCGTCTGTGACGAGATGGCGCCGCGCGGTTTGTCGGCCCTTGCCATGGAAACCAGCCCGGGCGCGGCCGCCTTTGTCACCGGCACCCTGGGTAAACCGGATCGCCTCGACAGAATGCTTGCTCTGCAGCAACGTTTCCCGGACAGCATTGCCTTTTTCGACAGCCGGGAAGAAGACGACCTTGCCGCCCATTGCGCCCTCGTCGCAAAAGCGAATTGCTTGCGGATCTGGGGCCTGGATCAGGAGTTCCAGGGCGCAGCCGGTTGGGTCGTCACGCGGCTGCTTGAAACGCATCCCGGTCCGGAGGCGCGCGCGGCGATCGCGACGATGCAGCGCGATGAGCAAGCTGCAGCTGCCGAGGCCGCCAGGACCGGCGATCCGATCAAACTTTATCTTTTTACCTCCACCGATGCGCAGATCGCAGCCGCCCAGGATGCCGTCAACGTCGACGGTACCCCCGCAACCCGCGCGCTCTTTCATGAACTTACTGAAAGTCGCGCGATCTACCGGGAGCACCTTACGGATGGTCCGGCTTCAATGCGCGGCGCGCCAAGCTGCTCAAGCACAACTTTCTATCTGCTTACCAGGCCGCGGGAGGCGACGCGCGCCCGCAGCGCATCCTCGTTAAGATGGGCGACTGGCATGTTTATCGAGGGTATAACCCGCTCCCGCAGCGCGACTTAGGCAATTTTATTGCCGAGCATGCCGACCTTTCCGGTCCGCCGTCGCTGCACATCATGGTCATGGGGATCGAAGGAGAACACCTCGTTTACGGGGGGTATGGACGACCGCCGAAGCATTTCTCCGGCAGGACGGCGGAGTTCGACGGGTATCGCTGGCTTCAACCTGCCGCCGAGCTTGCAGATAAGCAGTCCCTGACGCTATACGACCTGCGCAAGCTGCGCTTCGGCCATGCTGCCGGTCTTACGCCGGAGTGGAAGCAAGTCATCGACGGCTACGACTTACTCGTTTTGATTCCGAAAGTCACCCCGGCGCACTTGTTACAGTGACCTGCTCCTCTAGTCCAGCCGCGTCAGGTACGCCGCCCCTTCCTCCGGCCGCACGGCCGCTTCGATCGCTTGAGCCCGGCCCTTGTCGTCGCCGGACGGCCGGATCCGCACCCAGTGCCCGGTCGGCCCGGTGAACTCGATCACGTTGGCCGCTTGGTATTTCCGTTGCAGGCTCTTTTGCAAAGCGAGGGCTTTGCCTTCGCTCCGGAACGCGCCGATCTGCACGCACCAGCGGCCGCCTGTTTCGATCGGCTTCGGTGCCTGAAAAACCTCGATCGACACCGGCGCGGTGCCCGGGCCCCACACCCCGACCGCCTTCGCCGAGGCCAGCGACAGGTCGAGCACGCGGCCCGGCACGAACGGTCCCCGGTCCGTCACGCGCATGACGGAGCGCTGGCCGGTGCGGGTGTTCGTCACGCGCAGCAGGGAGCCCAGCGGCAGCTCGCGGTGCGCGGCCGACAGGTGATTTTGATCGAAGATTTCGCCGTTCGCGCCCCGCCGCCGGTCGTAGGGCGGCCCGTACCAGCTCGCGATGCCGGTCTGGGTCCAGATGGGGCGGTGCTCCGCCACATATTGCAGGTCTTCCAGGGAGTCCCCGGCCGGGTGGGCCGCCGCCGTCGTGGAGGATGGTGGAAAGGTCTTGTACGCGGGCTCCCGTCCGGACGGCGCCGAGGC
>CAXTTW010000467.1:1458-2091 GCA_964247255.1 uncultured Acidobacteriaceae bacterium | reverse complement strand
GGCGCCCACCTCGTCGAGACGCGAGCCGGTCAGCACGCCGCCGCGGTCCCCGGCGTGGACGGTGAAGCCGTCGTACTTGCCTGCTTCCGCGAAGGAAGGGACCGTGAGAGTCCGGGGCTCCGCGATGCCGTACTGCTTGACCGCAAGCACCACGGCCCCAGGCTGCGCGTCCTTGAGCGGCAGCGTCGCCGCGATGCCGTCCGCCCCGTCCGGCCTCCAGCCCGCTTTGGCTTCCTTGCCGGCCGCGTCGCGATAGAACAGCGCTTCCACGCAGGCCGCCGCGTCCGAGCGCAGATGGATCTCATCGTCCCTGCCTACCACCAGCGCGTTGCGGTCCTCGTCCGCGACCGTCCAGGCCGCGCCCTCGGTCGAGCGGAGTTGAAATGATGGCCCCTTGTAGGCGTCGAAGCCCCAGAAACCCTCGACGCGCGCGTCGACTTGCTTGCCTAAACCGCCATTCTGGAGCACCGGTGCCGGGACCACGAAGCCGCCCTGGGCAGGGTCGGCCGTCACCGGAAGATCCACAGCGCCGCCGCCGCTGCCCGACAAGTGCAGCGTCAGGTTGTGGCCGTACTCTGTCGCGAAGATCGCGGGCGCGCCATCCACGGGCAGAGTGAGGGGGCTCTGCTGCAT
>CAXTTW010000467.1:0-1422 GCA_964247255.1 uncultured Acidobacteriaceae bacterium | reverse complement strand
GGTCGACCGGGCGCAGCGCGGGCAGGTGCGCCGGTTCGACCGCGGGCAGCGCGACCACGAGCACCGACTTCGGATTGTGAAACGACGGAGGCGCGTTGAGCCACAGGTTCATTTCAGGGCCGTTCGCGTCGGAAAGCGCGGGGATGTATTGGTACTGTGCGGTGTGAAACGAGGCCAGGATCTTGCCGATGTCGATGGCGGCCGAGATGTAGGGGTCGTACAGGCCGGAGGTTACGCCGACCGTGGAGCCGGCCTGCAAGGCGAGATCGCTCGTGGGGCCGCTCAGGAGTCCCTGCGCCGGGTTGATGCTGCCGTTGTCGAGGATGAGCGCGCTCTGGCTTTGCTGCAGGCAGGCGGCCTGCTGATCGGCGGGGCGCTGGAAGCAGTCCTGGTTGAGCTTGAGCGCGAGCGACCGGGCGAGCGTCTGGGTTTCCGGCTTGATCTTGTCCGGGTCCTCGATCGCGCGCAGGGCCTTGAGGTAGGTGTTGATGCGTTCGCGGTCCAGGCTGGCCAGGTTCAGGTCCTGGGTCGCGCGCACAAAGGCTCCGGGCCGGCCTCGCACCGAGCTCTTCAGCGCCGAAAAGTCACCGCCGGTTTGCGGCGCGAACAAAACCACGACCTGCTCGGCACCGGGAGGGACGACCAGGTACACGCCCTCCTCCTGTACCTTCTTGTCCCAGGCTTCGACCTTGTTGAACCAGCTGTCCGGGGGCGGATTGGTGGACCCGCGCAGAAACGCGGCTACCATCAGGTAGTGGACGGACTCGTGCTCGCCCAGTACGGGGTGAAGCCACAAGCGGTCGCCGGACTGCAGGTTGGGCACCTGGCCGATGGGCAGGGTCTTGCCCGCGCGCTGCACCTTGACCTCGAGCGTCGGACCCTGGAGGTCGAACTGGGCGTTTTGCGCGCGCGCCGGGGCGGGGGCGGCGACACCCAACAGGGCCAAAATTGCACACAGCAGGGCAAAATGTCTACACCGCGCGGCTCGGGCGTTCCTCATACCCGTATTGTCGATGCCAACGGGCTCGCGGGCAAGGGACCGGAGCGCAACTATTTCGCGCGCGTTCCCATTTCGGAACGGAACGGCGAACCGGGGCCGCGCAGCTTCTGCTTCGCGGCCTGGTTCACGAGGAACAGGGCGACGATCGCGAGAGGAACAGCCGCCCCCAACAGCACAATAAAGGCCCGGCCATGATTCTGAGCCACGGACAAGGTGCCGGGGAAGCGAACGGCAGTGCCGCGCGCATCCACGATCACGACTTCCAGCCCGTACTCCCCCGCCCGCGGCACCGCGGTCGCGCCACCCAGCAGCTCCCGGCTGCCGTTCGCGCCCGGCGTCAAAGCGGCTTCGAGGGATTGGCCCCGCGAGGGGCGCAGCACGACCCGCGCCGTGCGCACCGCCGCCACGGGGCCGTTCTCCCC
>CAXTTW010000466.1:316-2092 GCA_964247255.1 uncultured Acidobacteriaceae bacterium | reverse complement strand
CTGAGGAGCGAAGCGACGGAGGACCTGCTTTTTCACTGGGTACGAGAAACAGCCGCCCCATGCTTCGCTTAGAGGCTGTGTGAGAAGTTCCTCCCACAGAAAGCCTGCCCTGAAAGAGGGGTCATCCTGAGGAGCGCAAGCGACGAAGGATCTGCTTTTCGGCGCGCAAGGAGAGCAAAGCAGATCGTTCGCTTCGCTCAGGCATGACCTATCCTCTGTTGCCCTCGACTTCTCACACAGCTTCTCAGGATGACCTGGTTTATCGAAGCCGCAGGCGTGGACGCTTTCCACTTCAGTCGTGAAACGGCGCGATGCCGAGCTGCTTCTGGGCAGCCGGACTGATCCGGTCCGGCGTCCAGGCGGGCTCCCACACCAGGTCCACCGTGGACTCGCTGATCTCGCGAATGCCGGCCAACCGGTTGCGCACCTGCTCCACGATCATGGGGTGCAGAGTGCAGGCCTTGGTCGTCATCGTCATCTCGACCGCGACCTTCTGCCGAGGCAGCATCCCGGGCGCGTCGGGGTCCGGTTCCACCTTCACCCCGTACACCAGGCCCAGGTCGACGATGTTGACCGGCAGCTCTGGGTCGAACACATCGCGCAAAGCGTTCGTTACATCTTCTTCCGTCAGCGGCATGCTTCTATCTTAGGGCAGTTCCGAGTATCCATGGCCCTTCCGAAGTATGCGCCTTGCGGCTCATCTTGACGGAAAAGCCGCGTCCAGAGTGTCTCTTCGGTCTACACCGACTTGGACTTGCCTTAGTGGGTGCGCTCGACCAGGTAGGCGGCCAGCGCTTTCAGCCCGTCCGCGCGCCCGCCAAACTCTTCCAGCTCCGCGAACGCCTCGGCGATGAGCCGGTCCGCGTCGCGGCGCGACTGTTCCACCCCGTGCACCGCGGGCCAGGTCGCCTTTTCGCTCGCCAAGTCCTTGCCGGCGGTTTTGCCCAGCTGCTCCGAGCTTTGCGTCATGTCGAGCACGTCGTCGACGATCTGGAACGCAAGCCCCGCCTTGCGGCCGAACTCGCTCAGACGCGCGGCTTGCCGCTCATCCGCGCCCGCGAACAAGCCGCCGGACGCCACGCTGACCCGGATCAGCGCGCCGGTCTTCGCCCGGTGGATCGCCTCCACGGAGGCTGCCGTGGGTCGCGCGTTTTCGCCTTCGATGTCGAGCACCTGCCCGCCGATCATGCCTTCCTCGGTCCCGGTCGCCTCCGCAATAAGTCCGATGACCGCCGCCCGCGGCTCGCACGGGCAGCGCAAGCGGGCCAGCGTCAGGTAGGCGTGCGACTGGAGCGCGTCGCCGGTGAGGATGGCGATGGCCTCGCCGAAAACCTTGTGGCAGGTCGGCTTGCCGCGCCGGAGGTCGTCATTGTCGAGCGCGGGCAGGTCGTCGTGGATCAGCGAGTAGGTGTGGAGCATCTCGATTGCCGCGCCCAGGTCTTCGATGCCCGCGGGAAGCTCGCCCGCGATCGCGCGCGCGGCCTCCATGGCGAGCGCGGGCCGCAGACGCTTGCCACCGGCGAACACGCTGTAGCGCATGGCGGCATGGATCGAGCCGGGAACCGCGTAAGCGGGGGGCAGAAGCCGGTCCAGCGCCCGGTCGGTGGCCTCGGCGGCCGCGCGCAGCATGGCTTGGACGTCGATGGCCAAAGCATGGGTGGTCATTTCCGTCCCATCATACCCGGCCTTTTCGTCCGGTTCAGCAGGGCAAGCACGGAAATACCCAGAAGCGTGAGCGCGCGCCCGGCCCAGATGTCGCTGCCGTCGCGCCACGCG
>CAXTTW010000466.1:0-266 GCA_964247255.1 uncultured Acidobacteriaceae bacterium | reverse complement strand
CGATGGTTAGGAGGCCGTCCTCCCGGGGAAGGCAGCGCGCGCCGCAGGGCTCGCCGTCGACCCGCACTGCCCAGCCGGGATAGCGCTCCCAGCGAAGAATGGCGAAAGCCGCACGGTCCGGGCGGGCGCGAAAGGCAAAGCCGCGCAGGTCCCATTGGGCGATTTCCACGGAGCCCGGGACGCCCCGCGCGGGCTGCCATTGCGGGTTCGCGTCGCGCGTGTCGTCGCCCTCGTCCGCCGATGGGGAGGCGAGCAGGCGCACGCGG
>CAXTTW010000465.1:0-2120 GCA_964247255.1 uncultured Acidobacteriaceae bacterium | reverse complement strand
AGGCGGCGCATACGGAACAGGTGGGATAGGCCTGGCCTGGACGGAGCGGAACGGGCAGGGCGGGACGGGAGAGGCGAAGGTGCGCGGGCCGCTTCGCGAACTAGGGGAAGACAGGCGGGCGCGCTCACTGGAGGACATGGCACAGTGGTGCATTCCGGCGCGGCGGCAGCAGGCGGGCAAGTCGAGTTCAGAAGGATGGGTGCTCGCGAGGGCGAAGAGAGGCGCAAGGGACGGAGCGGCAAGGAGCAGAAGAATCGCGATGGAGAGAACCCGGCGCACCTTGCGAAAGAGTATAGCGGCTTTGCCCGTCGAACCCATCGGCGGTCGCGGAGCCGGGCGAGCGTTGCCGGTTTTCGCGAAGAGAAGAGCAAGCGGCCCTTTCGTGCGGTAAGCGGAGTCAGTTCTCAAACTCCTCCGCGCGCGCCGCAGGGCGGGGGCGTCGCATCGCGAAACCCTTTCGAAGCGCCTGAAGGGCAACGAGGAGAAGCAGGGTCCCCATCACCGTGAAGAGGAGATGAGCGTGCCGGTGAAACAGGAGTCCGAGTTCCGTGATGAACTGCGGCCCGTAAAAAACGGTGAGGACCGCCGCCGCGCCGAAGCGGACGAGCCGGCCGAGAAAGACGGCGAGCATGAACGGGACGACGCGCATTTCAAAGACGCCGCCCGCGAAGACGAAGAGCTTCCACGGGGTAGGGGGAGGCAGCATGGAAGGGATCAAGAGGGCAAGGAACTCTTGCTTTTCGAAGCGGTTGCGAAGCTGCTCGTAGCGAGCGCGGTCGATGCGTTTGAGAAGAAACAGCTCGCCGCCCGCCCGCCCGAGCAGGAAAGGAACGAGGCCGCCGATTGCCGAGCCGAGTGCGCCCATGAGGACGTAGGCCCAGGCATGACGGCGGTCGGCCCAGTAGTAGCTGGCCAGGAGGAAATCCATCGGGACCGGGATGGACGAAGAATCGAGCAGCGCAATGGCCCCCGCGCCCCAGATGCCCCAGGGCTTGAGGAAGGCGAGGAGCAAAAGTGTCCAGTGGGAAAGGAGGGTGAAAAAGTGTCTCAACGGGCGGGCCCGGAAATTTCTGGAAAAGAATCGCCTGGAGGGCTGAACGTTTCAGCCGGATCTGCCGATAGAGACGACATAGGATGAGGCGTTTGCGGATCGGCGAGAAGCTCGATCGCATGGTGGAGCACCGGAAGCACGGCTTGAAGCGAGGTTTGGGCACCTCGCGGGGCGCCAGGCAGGTTCAGGATGAGGGTCCGGCCGAGTGTGCCCGCAAGTCCGCGGGAGAGGATCGCGAAAGGAGTCTGGTGCAAGCCTTCGGCGCGCATGCGCTCGGCAAGGCCGTCGAGCAGCCGCTCGCACACGGCGCGAGTCGCCTCTGGGGTCACGTCGCGGGATGTTAGACCGGTGCCGCCCGTGGTGACGACGAGACGGTGGGTGCGCGCGGCCTCGCGCAGGGCGGCTTCGATGAGCGTTTGCTCGTCGGGGATGACCCGGCGGGCAGTGACGGGAAAGCCGGCGTCCTGAAGCAGCTTCGCCACTGCGGGACCGGACGCGTCCTCACGTTCGCCCCCCGCGCAACGGTCGCTGATGGTGAGCACAAAGGCGTTCGCGGCGGTATCCACGAGGGTGATTGTACCGGGCTGCACGAGGGCTGCTTCTCCGGTCCTCGATGCCAAGAGTGAAAGCTGCTCTATGCGGAGCGATCGAAGCCGCTGAGGTCGTTCGCTTTCGAGCGGGGTCCAAGCCGCGTCACTTGGGCGGTTTCCGTGCTCCACGATCAACGGACGCAGCACGGGAGAGCATAAGCCGGCCCAAGCGGGCGAGGTGAACGATGCGTCCAAGAAGTGAGAGAATGGAGCACTCTTAAAGGGTTTCTCCCCCTCACCCATGCAGACCACCGAAGCACCGCCGACTCCGCCGTCCCCTTCAGCGCCCCCACCCCGGCGCGGGCGGGGGCGGCGTCCCGCCTACGAGGAGATGGAAGGATACGACCTGGTCCACATCATCGACGAGCTCGAGGATGAACGGGCGCGGGTGGCGCTGCGGGAGAAGATCTGGATCGCGCTGAGCTTGCACATCCTGGTGTTCGGCTACATTCTGCTGGCACCGAAATATATCTGGCATG
>CAXTTW010000464.1:0-2122 GCA_964247255.1 uncultured Acidobacteriaceae bacterium | reverse complement strand
TCTCGGGCGCGCCCAAGATCCGCGCCATGGAGATCATCGAGGAGCTCGAACCGGCTCGGCGCGGCATCTACGGCGGGGCGGTCTTCTATGCGGACTATTCAGGCAACCTCGACTCCTGCATCGCGATCCGGACGCTGCTGGTACAGGACGGGCACGGGTCGGTGCAGGCCGGGGCGGGCATCGTCGCGGACTCGGTGCCGTCGAGCGAGAGCGCGGAGTGTCGGCACAAGGCGGGGGCAGTGCTCCGGGCCATCGAGCGGGCGCGGGGGTGAGTCCGATTGGCGGCCACCTCGGGAAGACGGGCCGTCAACTGTAGATGTGACCGCCTTGATGAATCGTTCTTCCGCAACGTCACTCTTTGAAGGATACTTCCATGCTGACACCACTGACGAAGCACATCTCTCAAGAGGCTCAGGACGACGGCGTGATTTTCACGATTCGGCCTCCGAGAAACTGGAGCCTGCTCTTTGTCTCCGGATGGCTGGCGTTCTGGCTCATAGCGCCTTTTCGTCTCATGCTGGACACGTACGACAAACTGCTGCGCCATGGGCGACCGGACTGGTTTAACCTCTTCTGGAGTCTGGGTTGGCTTGCAGGTATAGTTTTTGTGGCATGGAGCCTTCTGTGGTCGATCGCAGGGCGCGAACTTATCTATCTATCCCCCTCGAAACTGCAACTCACCAAGACACTTTTCAACTTGGCCTTTAGTTGCCGAACGAGCATGAATGCCGACATACGTAATCTTAGGTACATCCCTGCCATGCAGGGCAATCGAAGCAGCAGGGCGAGTGACATCCGCTATGAAGACAAGACTGTAACAGTGAAGTTCGCGAACGGGCTGCCCGATGCCGAAGCTTTCGCCCTGATCGACGCAATGCTGACGGTGTATCCCTTCCCGAGAAGAGACCGCGCTTTGGCGTACATGGAGTGGAATGGACGATAAAGATCGAACTCGTTCAAAGGCATGATTGGCGTCGCGTAGACTGACTGAACGCATGGTCTTCGTCCTCGACAACTACGACTCGTTCACCTACAACCTGGTCCAGTACATGGGCGAGCTGGGGGCGGCGATGGTGGTCAGGCGCAACGACGAGCTGACCGTCGACGAGGTGGAGGCGCTCGCGCCGGAGCGGATTCTGCTCTCGCCTGGCCCATGTACGCCGCAGGAGGCGGGCATCTCGATCGAGCTGATCCGGCGCTTTACGGGGCGGGTGCCGATCCTGGGCGTGTGCCTCGGCCACCAGGCTCTGGGGGCGGCGTTCGGCGGGCAGGTGGTGCGCGCGCCGAAGCTGATGCACGGCAAGACCAGCGAGGTGGAGCACGACGGCCGGACCATCTTCTCCGGCATCGCCAGCCCGATGACCTGCACGCGCTATCACTCGCTGATCGTGGCGGAGGAGGGGCTGCCTGCGGAGCTCGAAGTGTCGGCCCGGACGGCCGACGGTATCATCATGGGCTTGCGGCATCGTGAGTATCCGGTGGAAGGCGTGCAATTTCACCCGGAGAGCGCGCTGACAGTCGATGGCAAGCGCCTGGTGGGGAACTTCCTCGCGCTCTGACCTGTTGCGCAAGTCTGTGAGGAGACGGCGGCTAAGATGGGAAGCGCAGCAAGGGGACGGCGGCCGGCATGGAGCAACTGATCGCGAAGGTGGAAGCCCAGAAAGCGGCGGTGTTGGCCGACCTGCGGCAGTGGACGCCGGAGCGTCTGCGCTTCAAGCCCCGCGCCGAAGCCTGGTGCGCGCTCGACGTACTGGGCCACCTGACGAAGATGGAGGCGCAGGCCGCATTGTCACTGAAGCGCAATCTCGGGAAGCGCCAGCCGGTGCCGGCGCGCGCCAAAGCCGGCCTCGCGGCGGTGAACTTCATCCTGCGGCTGCCTTGCCGGATCAAGGTGCCCGCCGGGGGCCGCGCCGTGCTCCCGGGTAAGCCTTCAAACCTGCCCGCCTGCACCCGCAACTGGGACCAGGCACGGGCCAGGCTGCTCGACCCCCTGCGCGATCTCGGTGAGGACCAGCTTGGATACGGCGTTTTGCAGCACCCGGTTTGCGGGTGGATGAGCGCTCCCGGGCTGCTGAGCTTCGTGTCCAACCACCTCCGGCACCACTTGCACCAGTTGGGTCGG
>CAXTTW010000463.1:0-2142 GCA_964247255.1 uncultured Acidobacteriaceae bacterium | reverse complement strand
CAAGGAAGCGGCGCTGCGGGCGGAAAGCGGCAGCAGCCAGGGGCGGGCAGGCGCCTGCTGGGGGCTGTCCTGGGCCGGCGGCACTGCTTCTTCCAGGACGATATGGACGTTGGTTCCGCCGACGCCGAAACCGTTGACCCCGGCCAGCGATGGGCGGTCCCGCTCGGGCAGCGGCCCCAGCGCGGTGGGGATGCGCACGGGGATCGAATCGAAGGGGATCATCGGGTTGGGCTCGCTGAAGTGGAGGCTCGCGGGGATTTGCCGATGCCTGAGCACCAGCGCCGCCTTGATCAGCCCGGCCATGCCCGCCGCCGACTCCGCGTGGCCGATGTTGGTCTTGACCGAGCCGACCGCGCACACCGTGCCCGGCTCCCGGCCCATCGCGAGCACCTTGCCGAGCGCCTTAAGCTCGATCGGGTCGCCGACGGGGGTGCCGGTCCCGTGCGCTTCCACGTAATCGAACGCCCCGGGCTCCACGCCCGCGTTGCGGCAGGCCGCCAGGATCACCGCTTCCTGCGCTTCGCCGTTGGGGGCCATCAGGCCGCTGCTGTGGCCGTCCTGGTTCGACGCCGTGCCGCGGATCACCGCGTACACCGCGTCGCCGTCCGCGATGGCCTGCGAAAAGCGCTTGAGCACCACCACGCCCGCGCCCTCCGCCCGCACGTAGCCGTTCGCGCTCGCGTCGAAGCTCTTGCAGCGGCCGTCGGGAGCCATCATGCCGGCCTTGCTCAGGCACATGGTCGCGATGGGCGACAGCAGGATGTTGACCCCGCCCGCGAGCGCCACCGTCGACTCCCCGCTCTGGATGCTGTTGCACGCCAGGTGCACGGCGCTCAGCGAGGACGAGCAGGCCGTATCGATGGCGATCGCCGGGCCCAGGAGGTTGAAAAAGTGCGAAATACGGCTGGCCGCCACCGTGAGCGCGCTGCCCTGCCCCGCGTAGGCGTCCGCCAGGGCCGGGTCGGTGAACTGCCTCTGCGCGTAGTCGCTGCCCTGGATGCCCACAAACACGCCCACCGGCGTCCCGGACAGGCGCTCCACCGGGATACCCGCGTCCTCGATCGCTTCCCATGCCGTTTCGAGCATAAGGCGATGCTGGGGGTCCATGCGCACCGTTTCCCGCACCGAAAGCTCGAAAAACAGCCGGTCCATGCCGTCGATGTTGTCGACAAAGCCGCCCCGGCGCGTGGTCATCTTGCCCGGCACCATCGCATTGGGGTCGTAGAACTCGTCCACGTCCCAGCGGTCGAACGGCACCTCCGTGACGGACTCGCGGCCCGCGCACAGCAGCTCCCACAGCTCCCGCGGGCTCGCGGCGCCGGGGAACCGGCAGCCCATGCCGACGATCGCGATCGGCTCGGTGCCGCCGCGCGAGCTTTGCGAGCTTTGAGCGAAGCGCGACGGGGTCGCCCCCGCATCCCGGGAAGCGATGTCGAGCTGGGCGGCCATCGCGCCTACCGTCGGGAAGTCCGAAAGGATGTCCTTGGGCAGCATGCAGTTGTAACGCAGCTCCACCGCCCGCACCACGGCGGCCTCGACGGCCGGGGAAAGCCGGAGCGAGCCAATGGTCGTTTCAGGGCCGATGGCCGCGGCGGGGACGCCGCCCTGGCGCGCGAGCTCTTGGATCAGCCAGCGCTCGGTTGCGGTGTGCGGCTTCGAGTGCGGTTCGGCTTGCCTGAGCTGCGCGCGCACGGCGAGCGCCGCTTCCCCGTAGGCTCCCCGGCAGCGGTGGCGCTGCACCTTGCCGCTCGAAGTCCGCGGCAGCGAGCCCTGCTTGACCAGCACAATCTCGTGGGGGTCGACCTCGTGCCGCTCCACGATAGCTTGCCGGATCGCGGCTACGACTTGTCCGAGTTCCTCGTCCGCGGCCCGAAAGCTCCGCTCCAGCTCGCAGACCACGACCAGCCGCTCCTCCTCGCCGGCGACCGGCTCGAACCGAAACGCCGCGCTACCCGATGGAACGAGCGCCGGGTGGCCGCCCTCAGCGGTGGCCTCGATGTCCGGCGCGTGGTGGTTGCGCCCGGCAAGAATGATCAGGTCCTTTAAGCGCCCGCAGACAAAGAGCTCGCCCTCGTGGAGGAAGCCGAGGTCGCCGGTCTTGAGGTACGGTCCCGTGCCGTCGGCGAGCCGCGCGCCGAACAC
>CAXTTW010000462.1:0-2148 GCA_964247255.1 uncultured Acidobacteriaceae bacterium | reverse complement strand
CCGTAGGTCGGCTTTACCTCGATCTGCGCCTCGGTGCCCGAACGCTGTTCCCGCGCCGACACCTGCAGAATCCCGTTCGCGTCAATGAGGAATTTGACCTCGATTCGCGGCAGCCCCGCTGACATCGGAGGAATCCCTTTCAGATCGAACCGCGCCAGCGATCGGCAGTCCTTCGCGAGCTCCCGCTCCCCCTGCACCACGTGCACCGCGACATTCGTCTGCCCGTCCACGCCGGTGGTAAAGTGTTCCGTCTCGCTCGCCGGGATCGTCGAGTTGCGCTGGATGATCTTCGCCACAACGCCGCCGAGCGCCTCGATCCCGAGCGACAGCGGGGTCACATCGAGCAGCAGCATATCCGCCGTCGCCGCCGAGCCGCCAGCCAGGATGTCGGCCTGCACCGCCGCGCCCAGCGCGACCACTTCGTCCGGGTTCAGTTCGGTGTGCAGCTTGCGGCCGCGCCGGTCCAGCTCGAACAACTCCCCTACCAGGCGCTGCACCAGCGGAATGCGGGTGGACCCGCCGACCATCACCACCTCGTCGATTTCATCCGCGGCCAGCTGCGCATCCCGGAGCGCCTGCCGAACGGGCGCGAGCGTGCGGTCCACCGTCGGGCGGATCAGCTCGTCAAACTGCGCGCGGGTGATCTCGCGGGCGTAAAGCTCATGGCCGGGAATCTCGACCAGAATGCGCGCCGTCTCGTCCGAGGACAGCGCGATTTTGGCCTCTGTCACCGCCTTACGCACGGCCTGCACTGCTTCCGCATTTCCGCGTAAATCCAGCCCGGTCGAGCCATGGATATCGTCGAGCGCGATGGCAGAGAGCAGATTGTCAATGTCGTCCCCGCCCAGGTGCGTATCGCCGCCGGTCGCCACGACCTCGAAAATCCCCTCCTGCAGACGCAGGATCGAAATGTCGAAGGTTCCGCCTCCGAAGTCGTACACCGCGACCAGGCCTTCCTTCGCCCGGTCGAGTCCATAGGCCAGCGCCGCCGCGGTCGGCTCGTTCACCAGCCGCAGCACGTCGAGCCCCGCCATGCGGCCCGCGTCTTTGGTCGCCTGCCGCTGCGCATCGTTGAAGTACGCCGGCACGGTGATAACCGCCTTCGACACGGACGCGCCGAAGTACCGCTCCGCGTTGCGCTTGAGCTGCCGCAGCACCTGCGCGCCGATCTCGGGCGGCGTGTACTCGTGGTCACCGACGGCCAGCCGCAGCACCTCACCCGGCGCGACGTTCGGGGCCAGGCGAAAGGGGAACAGCTGGAGCTCGCCCGCGACGTCTTCGAGCCCGCGTCCCATCAGACGCTTGGCGGAGTAAATGACCCGGTCGGCGGACTCGGACAGATACTTGCGAGCGCCGTTGCCGACGACCACGCGCTTCTCCCCGCTCGCCGGAAACGCAACGACAGAGGGAACCAGGTTCAGCCCATCCTCGCCGGGGATGACCACTGGCTGCCCATTCTGCATGAACGCCACGAGCGAGTTGGTCGTGCCGAGGTCGATGCCGACGACCCTGTCTTTCGTCTCTTCTGCCATGGCTTCAGTCTAAGCGCCCAGCGCCTCGCGCACGTCGCGGACCAGGTTGCGCAGGTACCGTCGCTTGTCGAGCAACGCGGCCATGCGGGCCAAGCTCCCACGGTCGCCCGCATCCCAGTTCGCCCACTCGCCCTCAATCTCGCTCGTCACACCCGCGAACCGCTCTTCGAACTGGGTTCGCGCCGCCTGGAGATCGGCCCGGAGCTGCGGGTCGGCGTCGCCCATGCGCATCTCCTCGAGCTGCATGTTGAGCTCGAAGACCTCGGCCAGCAACTCCGGCGGAACCTTGTTCTTGTCTTCTTTTGCCGCGGCATCATCGGCGAGAATGCCCTCCATCCGCAGCAAATACTCAGTCCGCGTGATCGGGTCCTTGAGGGTGCGGTATGCGTCATTGAGCAGCGAAGTCTGCTCGAGGCTCCACTGCTGCTTCTCGGGGGAGGCTTGAGCAAAACGGTCCGGGTGGACCTCCCGGCTCATGCGGTAGAACGCCCTTTCGAGCGCTTTGGTGTCGAGCCGGAGCTTGCGGGGCAGCGCGAAAACGGAAAAGAAATCCGCGCCGGAGTTGGGCGCGGAGACGGGCTGCGTTTCAGTAGCGGTCATGCGGAGAATGAGGACC
>CAXTTW010000461.1:0-2157 GCA_964247255.1 uncultured Acidobacteriaceae bacterium | reverse complement strand
GTGTCGATCCCCACGTACTCGGCCCTGCCGGCGGCGGGCGGGGAGTGCGCGCTGCACGTCTACACGGTGGTGCGGGAGGACACGCTGGCCCTGTTCGGCTTCGGGGAGTCGGGGGAGAAGCGCCTGTTCGAGCGGCTCATCACGGTAGCCGGGGTGGGGCCGAAGCTGGCGTTGACGATCCTGAGCGGGATGTCCGCGGCGGAGACAATCGGGGCGATCCGGGCCGGAGATCATGCGCGGCTCCAGAAGATACCCGGCGTGGGCAAGCGTCTGGCGGAGCGCTTGGTGGTGGAGCTGAAGGAGAAGCTGGAAGACCTGGCTCGCGGGGGTCCAGCGACGCCCGCCGCGCACGGCGTGGCGGGCGAGGATGTGCTTTCGGCGCTGGTGAACCTGGGCTACAACCGGGCCGCCGCGCAAAAAGCGCTGGACGCGGCGCTGGCGAAGGATGCCGGCTTGGGCGGGCAGTTCGAAGAGCTGTTTCGCGCGGTGCTGGGGTTGATTCGATAAAGGCAGCGCAGCGTCCTGCGGACTGCCTCGGCACGAGACAATGGAATCGAGATAGAGCTTGGAATCGCGGGACGGGTGAGCTATTCTTTTTGTGTGCTTCCAGCCGCTCACGCGAATCGGCTGGAAGACAAGAACGTACCCGGGTGACCTAAACAGCCAATCGAGTAGAGCGGTGATCCAGCGCATGCGCAACTGGACGACGAGGTTGAACTTCATGCGTAATTGCATGGAGTTTTCCTTTCCTTCACTGAGATAGGGCCCCGGGTGCTAGCCGGGGCCTTGTTGCTTTTCAGGGCAACTTCGGGTCTCCCGCTTCAGCACATCCCTGAAAAGCTGTATCTTCGTGCAGCAAAGGAACGCTGGGTGTAGGGTACGGGCGAGCGGGCATTTTGCTACGTTACGGGGGTACCGGGGCCGCGCTATGCTGGGAAGCGATGAGTGACGCGGGTACGGGAACGGCGCAGCTGCGGGAGAAGGGGCGGATTCTTTCGCCGTCGGAGATCGAGCGGACGCTGGTGCGGCTGGCGCACCAGATCATCGAGCGCAACCACGGCGGGGACAATCTCGGCCTGGTGGGGATCAAACGGCGCGGGGTGCCCCTGGCGCAGCGGCTGGCTCGCTTAATCGAGGGGATCGAGAAGCAGACGGTGGACGTGGGCGCGCTCGACATCGAGTTCTACCGCGACGACCTGTCTACGCACGACACGCGGCCGGTGGTGCACCCGGGGGAGATCGGGTTCGACGTGACCGGGCGCAACATCGTGCTGGTGGACGACGTGCTCTACACCGGCCGGACGACACGGGCGGCGCTCGACGCCTTGTTCGCGCACGGGCGTCCGAACCGGGTGCAGCTGCTGGTGCTGATCGACCGCGGCCACCGCGAACTGCCCATCGAGGCCTCCTTCACCGGGCGCGTCGTGCAGACCTCGCGGCAGGAGATCATCGAGGTCAAGCTGCGGGAGATCGACGGCGACGAGCAGGTCTTGATCGTGGAGAGAGTCTCAGCTTGAAAGGCTCGCTGTTGGGGATTGAGGACCTTTCGCTCGACGATGTCAGCGGGATCCTGCGGCTGGCCACGGATTTGGAGCGGGAAGACCTGTTCGCGCGATCGAGGCAGCTGTTGAAGCGCAGGGTGGCGCTCCTGTTTTACGAGTCGAGCACGCGGACCCGGACCAGCTTCGAGCTGGCCGCGAAGGCCCTGGGCGCGGACACGACGCTGGTCAGCGACAAGTCGTCAAGCATCGAAAAGGGCGAGTCGCTCAAGGACACCGGTCTGACGCTTAGGGCCCTGGGCGCGGAGGCGATCATCCTGCGCAGTGCGTTCTCCGGCGCGCCCTACCTGCTGGAGCGGGTGACGGGCCTGCCGGTGCTGAATGCGGGGGACGGCATGCACCAGCACCCTTCGCAGGCGCTTCTCGACCTGCGGACGATGCTGGCCGTGCTGCGCGACGGGGTCGAACAGGTGGGCGAGCGCACCCTGGACGGGGTCACGGTCGCGATCTGCGGCGATATCCTGCACAGCCGGGTCGCGCGGTCGAACGCTCTGCTGCTGCCCCGTCTGGGCGCGCGTGTGGTGCTGTGCGGGCCCCCGGCGCTGCTGCCTCCGGTCGCGGCGGAGCTTGGGCCGGGAGTCGAGATCGAGCGTGACTT
>CAXTTW010000460.1:0-2175 GCA_964247255.1 uncultured Acidobacteriaceae bacterium | reverse complement strand
CCTCGGTGAGCGGCAGGGCGGGAGCGCGAAAGGGCGGGCGGGCTTGGCCGTCGCCGAAGCTTTGGGGGGAGAAATAGGCCGTGGCGCCAAACTCGCCGTGCTTGACGACGAGGGTTTTGGGGCCAAGCTCAAGCACGCGCTGGGCGGCGCGCATGTTGTTCGTTTCGCCGGAGAGCATGCGGGCCTCCGCGTCGTTGATGAGCAGGATGTCGAGCTCGCGGAGCACGGGCAGCAGGTTCTCGCGGTGCGCGCTGATCCAGTAGTTCATGGTGTCGCCGGCGACCCTGCGCACACGGGGCATCTCCTGCCGGACGCGCAGTTGCAGGACGGGGTCGATGTTGGCAAGAAACAGGAAGTCGGCGTCGCGGTAGCTGTCAGGGATTTTGGGGGAGAAGCTGGCGAAGACGTTGAGATCGGTGGCGAGGGTGTCGGCGGTGTTCAGGTCGTTTAAGTAGCTGCCGCTCCAGTGGAAGCTTTGGCCGGAAGCGCGCTCGAGCCCGCGGGTGTCGATGCCTTTGGCGGTGAGTACCTGCTCGTGCTCGGGGAGGAAGTCGTCACCGACGACGCCGATGACGCGAACCTCGGTGAAAAAGCTGGCGGCCAGGGCGAAGTGCGTAGCGGCGCCGCCGAGGATGCGCTCGCGCCGACCGCTGGGTGTGATGAGGGAATCAAAAGCGACGGAGCCTACAACGAGTATGGACATGGGTTCCTTGAATTTGGCGGCGTGGTGCGAGTTGGTATTTCTTGAACGATGGGTAGCGCCGGGCAAAAAGCAGGTCTCTCCACTACGCGGACGATACAACCGTCCGCTCCGGTCGAGATGACAGTCGATTTGTAGAGAGAAAGCTGCTTGAGGAGAAAGCTGCTTGAACGGTTTGGCCTACCAGTAGGTTTTGGCTACCAGTATTTGCCGAAGAGCACGTCGAGTTTGCGTTTGGTGGCTTCGGGGATGCGGGCGCGGTCGGTCATGATGGCGAATTTGGCGGCGCTTTGGGCAGGGCTGGCGCTAAGGTCTGCGGGCATGAGGCGCACCGCGGCGCGGACGACACATTCGGCGTTACCCGCGTTTTGGTGCATGACGGCGACGACCTGATCGACGGTGACATCGTCGTGGCCCGCGCGCCAGCAGTCGTAGTCGGTGACCATGGCGAGCGTGGCGTAGCTGATCTCGGCCTCGCGGGCGAGCTTGGCCTCTTGGAGGTTGGTCATGCCGATAATGTCGGCGCCCCAGCTGCGGTACAGGTTCGATTCGGCGCGGGTGGAAAACTGCGGCCCTTCCATGCAGACATAGGTGCCGCCGCGTTTGCCGACGACGCCGGCTTCGTCGCAGGCGCGGGCGAAGGTGTCGGCGACCAGGGCGCAAACGGGGTCACCGAAGGGAACGTGGCCAACGACGCCGTCGCCAAAGAAGGTAGCATGGCGGGCAAAGGTGCGGTCGATGAACTGGTCGGGGATGATGAAATCGGTGGGCTTGTGCTCTTCCTTGAGGCTGCCGACGGCGCTGACGCTGAGGATGCTGGAGACGCCGAGCGACTTAAAGGCGTAGATGTTGGCGCGAAAGGGGAGTTCGCTGGGCAGGAGTCGGTGGCCGCGGCCGTGACGCGCGAGAAAGGCGACCTCGCGGCCTTCCAGCGTGCCGAGGATGAGCGCTTCGCTGGGCTCGCCGAAGGGGGTTTCGACGCGCTGTTCGCGCACGTTGGTAAGGCCGGGCATGTTGTAAAGCCCGCTGCCGCCGATGATGCCGATCTCTGCTGTTGCCAAGGTGCTGATCGCTCCCGGGCGCGGTTTGCGCCACAGGAGAGTATACGCGGAGGGATGGGAGAGTTTTGGGCGGCGCGAGGGAAAGCGTACCTCAGCGGCTGAAGCCGCGTACATGTATGCAATGCACGGCACGGCTGAAGCCGTGCCCTTACGGTTCGTGCTGAAGCTGCGCTTCGAGTTCGGCTTGGAGGACGGTTACGGGTGGCTGGTGCCAGTTGCTTCTGTTCTTGCTGAGTCTGGGTTTTGATTTCGGCTGTAAGCGGGTGCATGTACGAGGTGGCTGGACTTGTCGGCTTCCCACTTGTGCCCAAAGGGCAGTCCGCAGGCCGGAGCCGGCGGACATGGGCGTTGACAGAGCGAGATGGCGAGCAAGAGCTGCAAGCGACCGCCAGTGCCGCCGGAGAGCTCGGCCGG
>CAXTTW010000459.1:0-2179 GCA_964247255.1 uncultured Acidobacteriaceae bacterium | reverse complement strand
TCCAAAGCCAGGGCATGGCGGGCGGCCCCTGGATCGGGCCAACGGTCGAGGACACCCTGACGGCGCTGCATGCGCAGGGTGTACGGACAGTGGTCCTGCAGACCATCGGCTTCCTGTGCGACCACGTCGAGATCCTGTACGACATCGACATCGCGTTTACCGAGTTTGCCGAGGGGCTGGGCATGCGGCTGACGCGGCCGGCATCGCTCAACGACTCGCCTCTGCTGACGGACGCGCTGGCCGACCTGACGGAGAAGGCATTCGCGCGCCTCGGGGCAGCCGCCCTGCAACCCGTCGCGCAGTGAAGCGGGTCGCGGTTGTCGGCGGCGGCATCGCCGGGCTCGCCGCGGCTTACGAGGCGACAAAGCATCCCGGTTGGGAGCTGACGCTGTTCGAGGCGAGCGGGCGGCTGGGCGGCACAGTCGAGACGGTCTACCGGGGCGGGTTTACGGTCGAAA
Organism: uncultured Acidobacteriaceae bacterium; assembly: GCA_964247255.1. GTDB lineage: Bacteria > Acidobacteriota > Terriglobia > Terriglobales > Acidobacteriaceae > EB88. The sequence continues at coordinate 1,721 of CAXTTW010000459.1, read as the reverse complement.
CCGGACCGGACTCGTGGGTCTCCGACCGGAGCGCCCTCCGGGAGCTGGCCGAGGAACTCGGGCTCGGCGGCGAGCTGATCCAATCCAACGACGCGATCCGGCGCAACTATCTGGTCCAGGGCAAGGCGCTCGTGCCCATGCCCAACGGCATGCGCATGATGGTGCCCACGCGCTGGCTGCCGGTGATGGAGTCGCCCTTGTTCAGCTGGCAGGCGCGGCTGGCGTATTTGCGCGAGCCGAAGCGGGCCGCGGAGTTGAAAGCCGCCGCGCTGCCCGAGGGTGAAGACGAGTCCGTGCGGTCGTTCGTGGAGCGGCACTTCGGGCCGGAGGCGACGGACACGGTCGCGGGCCCGCTGTTGGCCGGGGTGTTCGGCGGCGACATTGACACGCTCAGCGCCGGGGCGGTGCTCGCACCGTTTGTCCAGCAGGAGCGGGAGCACGGGAGCCTCATCGCGGCTGCCATGGCTTCAGTCGCGAAAACAAGGCCGCAGCCCGTGTTTACGACCGTGCGCGGCGGCCTGCAGACGATCGTCGATGCGCTCGAAGCGGCGCTGCCGGTGGGCGCGCTGCGCAAGGACGCGCCCGTGTCGGCGGTGGCGCGGGCGGGCGCAGGCTGGGTCATCTCCACGCCAAACGGCCCGGAGCGGTTCGATGCCGTGCTGCTCGCGACCTCGGCGGACGCAACGCGCGCGCTGCTGGGCCCGTTAGACCCCGAAACGGCGGAGCTGCTGCGGATGGAGGCGACCTCGGCGATCGTGGTTGCGCTGTGCTTCGCGCCTCCGAATCACTTGCGCATCCCGCGCGGGTTCGGCTTTCTCGTTCCCCCGCGCAAGACCGAGAGTGAAATCCCCGAGCTGCTGGCTGGGACCTTCATGGACCAGAAGTTCGCGCACCGCGCGCCGCCCGGCGGGGTATTTCTGAGGGGATTTTTTGGCGGCCATGCCGCGCCGCGCATGATGGATTGGGACGATGCCCGCATCACTGCGGCGGCCCATGCTGAGTTCAGCAGGCTGCTGGGCCCCTTGCCCGCCCCCGCGCACACGGTGGTGCGGCGATGGCCGCGCTCGCTGCCGCAGTACGCCGTGGGGCATCCGGGGCGCATGCGGCGGCTCGAAGAGCGGATCGGCGGGCTACCCGGCCTCGCGCTGGCCGGCAACGCCTACGCGGGGGTGGGTTTGCCCGCGCTGGTGCAAGGCGGGCGGTCCGCCGCGCGAGCGCTGCTCTCAGACGTCTGCCGGAGCGCGTAAGATGCGGCTTCGGCCCTGTTGACGCGGGCTTTTTCGCGCCGGGCCGGTTTTGCCGTCTCGCGAAAGTACATACGTTCAACGCCTACATCTTAAGCAGTTAAGGTTTAGTCCTTCTGTTTAGATGAGGGGGTGAGCTTCACGAAGGATGGACGGATGAGGAAGGTTGCGATTGTAGGTGCCGGCCCGGGCGGGCTGGCAGCGGCGATTCTGCTCGCGTGCTCGGGCGTCGAGGTGACGGTGGTCGAAAAGCGCGCGCACGTCGGCGGAAGGACCTCCACCATCGAACGCGACGGCTTCCGGTTCGACACCGGGCCGACCTTTTTCCTGTACCCCCGGGTGCTCAGGGAGATTTTCCGCGCGGCCGGCTTCGACCTGGAGCGCGAGATCCCGATGGCCCGGCTCGACCCTCAGTACCGCCTGGTGTACGGCTCGGGCGGCGCGCTGCTGGCCACCCCGGACGTGAAGAAGAAGGCG
>CAXTTW010000458.1:0-2180 GCA_964247255.1 uncultured Acidobacteriaceae bacterium | reverse complement strand
CAGCTCGGCGGCGGCGGCGATCCTCTCCTCGCCCGGCTGCGTCCGGTCGAGCGGGTACATCCCGAGCGAGGCCCGGCGCGCCGGGACCGGCTTCTCCTCGCGCTCGCCCAGCAGCTCCATCGAGATGAGCAGCACCGCCGGTCCTGGGCGCCCGCTCGCCGCAGCGGTAAACGCCATGTCCACGTAGTCCTCAATCCGGTCCGCCGTGGTCACGCGCCGGGTCCACTTGGAGACGCCCTCGAACAGGGCCATCTGGTCCAGCTCCTGGAAGGCGTTTTTGTCGCGCGCGTTCGGGCCAACGTCCTGCACCAGCGCCACCACCGGGATCGACGCGGACAGGCACTCGGCCAGCCCGGGGACGACCAGGGTCGCGGCGGGGCCGTTTTGCGCCGTCACCACGCCGACCTTGCCGGTTGCCCGGGCGTAGCCGTCGGCCATGTAGGTCCCGGCGTTCTCCTGCCGGTAGCCGATCTGGCGGATGCCCAGGTCGTCCGCGGCCAGCGTGAGCTGGGGCGGGTTGCTCTGTCCGAACAGAAACTCCACCCCGTGCCGCTTCAGGGCCCGCGCGAACCGCTCCGGCGGCCGTAAGCTGTCTGTCATCTTCGCTCTCCTGCCCTTACGGGGTAACCAGCACCTTGCCGTGGTCGTTCGGCTTACCCAGTGCCTCGAAGATCGCGGGCGTCTCGTCCAGGCTCACTGTCTTCGTAACCAGGCCGTCCGCGGTGATGCGGCCCGCGGTCAGCATGCGTTGCACGAAGTGGAAGTCGCCCGGCACGTAGGCGAACGGATACGACATGCGCAGCCGCTTCATGGCGGCTGAAAGGACGGTGAAGGCTTCAGGCTGCATGCCCGTGCCCACCATCACCAAATGCGAGAACGGCGGGGCCGTCTCGATCAGCTTGCCGATCATGGGGCGGCCGACGCACTCAAAGATCACCGACGGCTGCCGGCCGGTTTGGCGCGCGAACTCCGCAACCGGGTCCGGGGTTTCCTTCGCGTTGATCAGGATTTCTGCGCCCACGCCGCGCGCCCGCTCCAGCCGGGTCGGTACCACTTCGCTCACCGCGATGTCGCCCGCGCCGAAGAACCGCGCCCACTTCACCATCGCCAGGCCGATGACGCCCGCGCCGATGATCAGCACGCTCGCGCCGGGCTCCACCTGTGCCGTTTTCCACGCGTTGAAGCCGACCGCCAGCGGCTCGATGGTCGCCGCGGCATGGTCGTCGAGCTTGTCGGTGAGCTTGATCGCGAGGCCGGCCATGCAGGTGGAGTACTCGGCGAAGGCGCCCAGCATCCGGAGGTCGAAGCCCTGCGAGATGATCTGGGTACACTCCGCGTACCGCCCGGCCTGGCACATCGCGCACTCGCCGCAGGGGCGCGCGGGCAAGGCCACCAAGCGGTCGCCCACCTCCCAGCCGTCGCTGCCCGGGCCGACTTCGACCACCTCGCCCGCGTACTCGTGACCCAGCACGCTGCCTTTCTGGAGCAGCCCGGGAACCTCCACCGCGTGGAGGTCGGACCCGCAGATGCCGCAGGCCTTGACCCGGAACACCAGCCCGCCCGGCCCGGCCGACGGCTTCTCGACCTCGGTGACCTCCAGGGGCTTGCCCACCTCAACGAACCGCACTGCCTTCATGTCCACTCCCCTCGCCGAGCTGCAATACTTACCCGACGGTAAAGTACAGGGGCGCCAGGATAACGCGCATGGGTTTCCGCGCGGGACTTGCGAACATTGACGCGCGAGCCGAAAAGGGGTGTGATACGCGGCATGCCGCCCCGTAGACCCGTGCCCCGAAACAAGACAAACGACTACACGCCCGAGGCGGCGGCCATGCGGCGCGCATTCGCGGCCGAGCAGACGGGCGCGGAGCTGGCCCACGTCGGGCAGTACTCCTTCGACCCCGCGCTGCTGCCCGGCAACATTGAGAACTTCCTCGGCGTCGCGCAGGTGCCTATCGGCCTGGCCGGGCCGCTGCGGATAGCCGGCGAGCACGCCCGCGGCGACTTCTACATCCCGCTCGCGACCACCGAGGGCACCCTGACCGCCAGCTACAACCGGGGCATGCGCCTCTTGACCGAGTGCGGCGGCGTGACCACGACGGTGGTGAAGCACGCGATGCAGCGGTCGCCGGTCTTCGAGTTCGCGAACGCGCTCGAAGCCCGGGAGTTCGGCCTGTGGA
>CAXTTW010000457.1:0-2198 GCA_964247255.1 uncultured Acidobacteriaceae bacterium | reverse complement strand
ACCCATTTGCGAGCCTGTGTGTCCATGCCGGGGCTTCCGAGGTCGCCTACCGTGTCGCGACCGGCCCAGCCGCTTCGGCGAACGGCGCGGAGGCCCTTGTCGCCGAGGGCGGGCGGCTCCGCTTTACTCAGGGCCTGCACCAGGAGCTGCGCGTGACCCAACGCGCCGGGAGCTGGACGGGCGAGGTCGCGGGCTTCGAGGACCGTTTGGAGCACCCGGTCGTGCAGGGCCTCGTCGCCGGGGACGCGGCGCTGGTAGACAGCAAGAACGTCTTGTTTGACCCGCAAACGGGCATCATCGCGATTTCCGGACGAGGCTACAGCCACGGCGGCGTCCTGGCGCTGCTGCGCGACCAGCTCAGCCCGGATACCTGGCTTTCGCTGCGGTTCGCCCTTGGCGAGGCAGCCACGGCACCCGAAGCCGGCGGCGTCCTACCCAGATTTAATGCCCGAAGCACCCCGGCGGCGGCGGTGGCCGCGGGGACGCGCCTGCCGGCAGGCAACACGTTGGTACGCGCGAGCTACCGGTGGCAGCCTTTCGACAGCCTGACCCTGGTCGCGCCCTTTGCCGAGGGCGAGGCCGCGCCGGATGCATACCTGGGCCTCTCGGTACGGCAGCCGCTGCCGCTTCGGCTGGTCGGGGAGGAGCACGAAGGGGCGGCTCGCTTGGAAGCGGTGCTGGACGTGCGCAACCTGCTTGCCCAGGGATACCGGCCGTTCCTATCCGAGGACGGGTCGACGGTCTTTTTCGCGCAGGCGCAAAGGACGATCGCGGGCGGCATCAGCTTTTCCTTTTGATTTTGGAGCGCCATGACCCGACCCTTCCGCCGCGGCCTCTTCGCGCTTTGGTCCGCCGCCGCCTTTGGCGCCGACCACCCACTCGCGGTCGAGCACCCGCACTACGTAGCTGTCACGGAACAGATCGTCGTGCGGGGCGCTGTCGATCGAGTCTGGGCGAGGGTCGGCGGCTTTTGCGCCGATACGTCAGCGTCCTGCCGGCTTCAAAGCAGCGGAGGCCCAGGGACGGTGCGTTCGGCGGGAAACGAGGTGCTGGTCGGGCAGACTGAGCACAGCTACACCTATGCGGAGCCGCCCCGCCAGGGTGTCACCTATGAGCTGCCGCACGGCACCCTGGCGGCGGAAGCAGTGACCTCGTCCACGACGCGCCTGCTCGCGACCAGCGTGCAGGATGACTCGATGCTGCCGGACGAGGCGGCGCGCACTGCGGAACTCCGGACGCGGCATGCCCGCGCCGGGGCCACCCTCGCCGCCCTGAAGCAGGCCGCCGAGGGCGGAGTGCCCCCGCCGAGTACCGCGGCCGCACCCGCTGCGCCCCTGCTCACCCCCGCACCGCACTACGTGAGCCTGCCGATGCGCATTACCGTCGACGCGCCGGCGGACAAGGTCTGGGCGCGGGTCGGCAAATACTGCGACATCGGCGAGTGGGGCTTCCCCGGCTGTACGCTGCTCTCCGGCTCCGACGGCGCGCTTGGAACCGTGCGCAGCATCGGGACCGAGGTCTTGGTGGGGCGGACGCGGTGGAGCTACACCTACGCGCAACCGCTGCGCCTCGGCGGCGCGTACTCCATGTACCACGGCACGCTTGAAGCCCGGCCGCTCGGTTCGGGGCGCACCACCCTGTTCTACACGCTGATGTGGGACGGCTCGGCCGAGCCGGATGAGGCCGCGCGCGCGAAGGATCTCGACCGGCGGCGCACGCTCTTCGAGGGCTTCCTCCGCAACATGAAGACCCTGGCCGAGGGCGGAACGCTGTCGCCGGGCGCGCTCGGGCCGCGCTGAGTTTACCGGCGGCTTTCGCAGGCGCTACGCTGGAAGGCATGACGCCTGAGCTGCGCTTCGCCCTCGCCACGGAGTTCCCCGCCGACCTGCTCGTGATCTTCACCGTCGACCAGACCGCCGGGACAGACGCTCCGCCCGCGCCTTTTCCGCTGACCGTTTCGCAAAACGTGCACGCGTCGGCCGGCGACGTGCTCGCTTCGGGCGAGTTCCGGGCCGGGGCGAACGAACTCCTGCTGCTGCACAAGCCCGCCGGGTTCGCGGCTAAGCGGCTCCTGCTGGTGGGTTTGGGCAAGGCCGCGCCGGCGGACGGAAAGGGGCCGTCCGCCGACGCGCTGCGGAAAGCGGCCGGGGCCGCGGTGCGCCACGCGAAGGCGCGGGGGCTTCGCAGCGTCGCCATCG
>CAXTTW010000456.1:0-2203 GCA_964247255.1 uncultured Acidobacteriaceae bacterium | reverse complement strand
CCCGACCACTACCTGCTGCCGCTCGCCACGCTGACCAACGCACACGCGGGCACGCATCCGATCACAATCCGGGGAACACAACGCGCGGCGCAGGCTGCTTCCACGGTGCAGTTCACCATTGGCGGGCAGGAGAAGCCGTTTGGCGGCGTGCCGGGCGCGGTCCCCGGGCTGATCGAGGCCGAGAACTTCGACGAGGGCGGCAACTACGTCGGGTACTTAACCTGGGCGGGACCAACCAAGGCATGACTACCTAGCGCGGCAACTCGACCGTGGGCGTCGAGGCCACCGGCGATACGGGCGGCGGCTACGACGTGAGCTACACGAAGGAAGGCGAGTACCTGCGCTAGACGGTCGACGTCGCGCAAGGCGGGCTCTATAACCTGCAGCCGCGCGTCGCCTCGCTGGGGCGGGGCGGGTACTGGCACGTCTCCTTCGACGGGCGCGACGTGACCGGCAACCTGTACACCCCGCTCACGGGCGACTTCCAGAAGTTCACCGACCTGGTCTCGCCGAGCTTCCTGCTGCCTGCGGGGCCACACGTAGTGCAGGTCACCTTCGACGGCAACGGACCCACGTGCGGCATGGGCAACTATAACTGGTTCCGCTTCCAGGCACCGGTGCCGAGCACGCCCTTCAGAGCGGCTTCGGTTCCCGGACTGATCCAAGCGGAGGACTTCGATGCGGGCGGCAAGGGCGTGGGTTACTGGAACGGAGCGCGGGCCAACGGCGGCGGCGCGAACTACCGTCCGGGCGAGACGGTGTACATCGAGACCAGCGCGGACATGGGCGGCGGCTACGACATCGGCCAGACCGAGCCGGGCAGCTGGCTCGACTACACGGTCGACGTGGCGGCGGCGCGGGCCTATACCCTGCACGCGCGGGTCGCGACGGCGGTGGGCAGCGGAGTGTTTCACCTCGCCATCGACGGACGGCGCGTAATGCCGGAGATCTCCGTGCCGCAGACCAACGGCCTTCAAACCTGGCAGACTCTTGACGTGCCGGGAGTGCAGATGCCGGCGGGTACGCACACCCTGAAGCTGGTAATGGATCGGGGCGGCTTCTACAACGCGGTCGGGAACTTCAACTGGTTTTCGCTGGAGTAAGCGGCATGAACAAAGGGGGAGGCTTGCAGGCCTCCCTCCTTTCTTGCCTGAATCTACGCCCGTCGTGCGACCTTGATCGCTTCCTGGGCCAGCAGAGGGGCGTCCACCGGGGCGGGCGGCACCGGGGCCGCCGCAGCCGCGCCGGCGATCCCGAGCTTCTCCCGCACGGCCGCGTTGATCCGCTGGAACGTGTCGCGGTTGTCCTTGAGGAACTGGCGGACATTTTCGCGGCCTTGCCCGATCCTCTCGCCCTGGTAGCTGTACCAGGCTCCGGACTTGTCGACGACGTTGTGCGTAACCGCGAGGTCGAGCACATCGCCTTCCTTGGAGATGCCTTCGCCGTACAGGATGTCGAACTCGGCCTCGCGAAAGGGAGCGGCGACCTTATTCTTGACGATCTTGACCTTGGTCCGTGAACCGACGACCTGGTCGCCTTCCTTCACGGCCGCGATGCGGCGAATGTCGATGCGGACCGAGGAGTAGAACTTCAGCGCCTTACCGCCGGTCGTCGTCTCCGGGTTGCCGAACATCACGCCGATCTTCTCGCGAATCTGGTTAATGAAGATCAGGCAGGTGCGCGACTTCGACACCGTGCCGGTCAGCTTCCGCAATGCCTGCGACATGAGCCGGGCCTGCAGGCCCATGTGCGAATCGCCCATCTCGCCGTCGAGCTCGGCCTTGGGCACCAGCGCCGCGACGGAGTCAACTACCAGCACATCGACCGCGTTTGAGCGGACCAGGGCTTCGGTGATCTCGAGAGCCTGCTCGCCGTAGTCCGGCTGCGAGACCAGGAGGTTGTCGATGTCCACGCCGAGTTTCCTCGCGTACTGCGGGTCGAGCGCGTGCTCCGCGTCCACGAACGCCGCCAGCCCGCCCAGCTTTTGCGCTTCCGCGATGACCTGGAGCGTGATGGTCGTTTTGCCGGACGATTCCGGCCCGAAGATTTCGATCACGCGCCCGCGCGGAAAGCCGCCCACGCCGAGGGCCGCGTCGAAGGAGATGGAGCCGGTCGAGATGGCCGAGATTTCGAGCTTGTCCCGGCTGCCCAGGCGCATGACCGAGCCCTTGCCGAACTGCTTGTCCAACTGAGAAAGTGCCGC
>CAXTTW010000455.1:0-2204 GCA_964247255.1 uncultured Acidobacteriaceae bacterium | reverse complement strand
CGCCAGTCCGGGCGGATGCCCGAGAAGATCTGCTTGTGCCGCACCTGGCCCGCCATGACCGCGCGCCGAACGCCCGCGCGCTGAAAGGTCTCGATCAGGCGCGAAAGCTCGCCCAGCGACAACCAGTGCACCTCGACGCCCGGGTCTGCGGCGGCCCGTGCATCCATCGCCGGGTCGGTTTCCTCACGGATCGCGGCGACCACGACGTCGAGTCCTTCGGCCCGCGCCGCGTCGAGCAGCAGAAAAGGGAAGCGCCCATTTCCCGCGATCAGGCCCAACTTCATTTCAGGATCCCGCGCTCCGAGCCTTCGATGAACCCGAGCAGGTACGCCACATCCTCGGATGGGGTGCCTTCCTGGCGCAGTTGCGCGACGGCTTGGGACGTGTTCATGCGCCCGGCCAGCAGCAGCCGGAACGCGTGGTGGAGGGCCTTCAAACGTTCCGGGGAGAAGCCCCTTCGCTGGAGCCCGACCTTGTTGATGCTGTAGGCGTGGGTTTCGCGCTTGGCGCTGGTGAGCGAGAACGGCAGTACGTCCTGCGTGATGGTGGTGCCGCCGCCGACGTAGCTGTAGCGTCCGATGCGGCAGAACTGGTGCACCGGACACAGCGCGCCGACCACCGCGTACTCCTCGACCGTGACGTGCCCGGCGAGGGTCGCGGCGTTGGCCAGGATGCAGCCGTCGCCGATGACCGAGTCATGCCCGATGTGCGCGTACGCCATGATCAGGCAGTCCGAGCCGACGCGCGTCATGCCGCCGCCGCCCGCGGTGCCGCGCGAGATGGTCACGTACTCGCGGATGTCGTTGCGGTCGCCCAGCGTAAGCCCGGTGGGCTCGCCCGCGTATTTCAGGTCCTGCGGCGGGACCCCGATGGCGCAAAACGGCGCGAACCGGTTGCGGTCGCCGGCTGTGAGATGCCCGTCGAGCACGACGTGCGACACCAGCACGCACTCTTCGCCCAGCACCACATCCGGCCCGATGGTGCAGAACGGGCCCACCGTGCAGGAGGCCGGGACGACCGCCCCCTGGGCCACGATCGCCGTCGCGTGGACGCTCACTCCGCCGCGACCGCCTGGGTGTCGACCGCTCCGGTCAGGTCCGGCGCTTCCGGGTCGATCATCAGCTTGGGCTTGGCCGCGAGCGACGGGGCCGCGCCGCCCTCGCGCTTGACGAGCTGGCAGGTCACGGTAGCCTCGCACACCAGCTTGCCGTCGACGCGGATCGCGCCTTCGAGCCGCACCGCGCGCGATCGCAGGTTCAGCACCTTGGCCTCGATCTCCAGCACGTCACCCGGCACTACCGGCCTGCGGAACTTCGCCTTGTCAACCCCGGTAAACAGCATCAGCGTGTCCTGCGGACGTTCGAAGTCGAGCAGGATGAGCACGCCCCCCGCCTGCGCGATCGCCTCCACCTGCAGAACCCCGGGCATGATGGGGTAGCCGGGGAAGTGACCCTCAAAGAACGGCTCGTTGATGGTCACGCACTTGCGCGCGACAATGCGCTCGCGCGGCGTGACCTCGAGAACGCGGTCGATGAGCAAAAACGGGTAGCGATGGGGCAGCAGCGCCATAACGGCGGCGATGTCGTACGGGGTATTTTCCATGCGGAGGGGTGAACGCCTTTGCCTGTTGACTTCTGATTCTTGACTCTGAACTTCCGACCCGCCCGATTATAAAGCGCCTGCGCCCATCCGCCGCGCCTCCTCGGCCCGGTCCGCCACGGGCGGGTGCGAGAAGGTCCACCACACCACGAACCGGTTCGGGGCCGGGTCTTCGAGCCAGGCCCGGCCAAGGCGGTTGAAATCCTGGACCTCGATCCGAGCCGCGTCCGGAAGAAGCCGCCCGAGCGTGCGTTGCCCGTACACGTCGGCCTGGTGCTCCTCCATTCGGCTGAAGGCGTTGAACGCGGGCGCGGCCAGGAACTCGAGCGCGCCCGCCAGCAGAAGAATCAACGGCAGCGCCGCCCAGTCGCCCGCGTCCGGGATGCGCCAGCGCTCGCCGCCCCGGCGCACGCCGGCCCGCAAAAGCCATGCGAGCGCTCCCAGAAGGGCGAAGCTGAGCGCGGCCGAGAACGCGATGCCTTCCGGGATGTGCCCCAAAACATAGTGGCCCTGCTCGTGCGCGTAGATAGCCAGGATTTCGTCCCGCGGAACCTTCGCGAGCGTCGTGTCCCAGACGCCGATGCGCTTGGACCCGCCGCTGCCGG
>CAXTTW010000454.1:0-2210 GCA_964247255.1 uncultured Acidobacteriaceae bacterium | reverse complement strand
GGCCGGCACCGCGGGCTTCCAGTCGCCCGGCGGCGGGGGCAGGGAAGCGTAGCTCGAAGTGGGCGGCGCCGAAGTGGGCACGTGGTAGTTAGGCCCTGCCGTGCAGCCCGCCAGCAAGCTCAGGCCGGCAAGCGCCGCAAGTGCCGCACCCTTCACTGCCGGCCTCCGCCCTGCTGCTTGTCGCCCACTTGCTGCTTTGGCATGTTGCTTTGCTGGCCGTTGCCTTGCGGCGCGCCCGCCGGCTGCAGGACGTGCACCGCTTCTCCGTCCAGAATCGAATCCGGCGGGTTCTGGATCACCTCCGCGTCCGGGGTCAGCCCCGTCACGATCTCCACCACCCGCCCGTCATCCTGGCCCACCGTGATCGGGAACAGCTTCGCCTTGCCGTCCACCACCGTCGCCACCTGCAGGCCCTGCGCGCGAAAGATCATCGCCGGCACCGGAATCACCAAGCTATGGACCGCGCTTCCCAGGTGCAGGATCACCTGCCCGTACGAGCCCGGCTTTAGCTCGCCTTTGCGGTTATCCACGTCGATCTCTACCAGCAAGGTCCGGGTCGTCGGGTCGATCGACCGAGCTGTCCGCACGATCCGCCCCGCAAACGTCCGGCCCGGGTACTCCACCATGGCGATCTGCGCCGGCACGCCCGCTTTCGCGCCGCGCGAGTTCACCTGCGGGATCGCGACGTACACGCGCAGCGTCCGGTCCTGCGCGATCTCGAACAGCTGCGCCCCGGCCCCGGCACCGGCGTTGATCAGCTGCCCCGTGTCGATGTACCGGGCCGTGATCACCCCGTCGAACGGGGCATACACCCGCTCGAACCCCACCATCGCTTCGAGCCTCTGCACGTTCGCGCGCGCGCTCTGCACCTGCGTGTTGGTCGCGTTCTGCGCCGTTACATAGGTGTCCCGGTCCTGGGCGGACACCGCGTTCTGCGCCAGTAGATCCTGGTAGCGTTTGGCTTGCACCACCGCATTGCCCGCGTTCGCCTCGTAGGTTGCCAGGTCGGCGCGCGCCTGCCGCAGCTGCTCGTCTACCTCCGGGCTCTCGATTACCGCCAGCAGCTGCCCCTTTTTCACCCTTTGACCGATGTCCGCGTACCAGCGCCGCAAGTAGCCCGAAGTCCGCGCGTAGATCGGCGAGTCCACATACGCCTGCAGCGCACCGGGCAGCTGCAGCGTGTCGTCCGCCGCGCCAACCGTCGGCTTGGCTACCAGCACGTCCGGCGGCGCATTCGCCGTCGTCTCATCACCCAGCTTCTTGTCGGCCCGCAGCCTCGGCACGATGCCCAGCACCGCCAGCACCGCCGCTACGATCAACCCCACCACCACAAGCAGTACGGCCTTGCCCGTCTTCATCGGCGGGCGGCGCTCGACCGAATCTTCACCACCGCCGTGCTTCTTCTCTTCAGGCATGTGCTTCCTTTCCCGTCCCCTTTGCGCGTTCCCGCTCCACGCGCCTGCGCTCCAGGAAGCTGTGCACCACGCTGAAAAACGTCGGAATAAAAAACAAAGTCGAAACCGTGGCGAACAAGAGCCCGCCGATCACCGCGCGGCCCAGCGGCGCATTCTGTTCGCCGCCGTCGCCCAGACCCAGCGACATCGGCAGCATCCCCAGAATCATCGCGAGCGCCGTCATGATCACGGGCCGAAACCGCGTGAATCCCGCCGCGATCGCCGATTCGGTAGCCCCTCCCGGATGCTCCTCCAGGTAGTCCCGCGCGAAGGTCACTACGAGGATCGAGTTCGAGGTCGCCACCCCCATGCACATGATCGCCCCGGTCAGTGCGGGCACGCTCACGTGCGTCCCGGTCAGAAACAGAAACCACACGATTCCGGAGATCGCCGCCGGAAGCCCCGCGATGATGATGAATGGGTCGAGCCAGCTCTGGAAGTTCACCACGATCAACAGGTAGATCAGCACGATCGACCCAAGCAGGCCGAAGTACAGCCCCTGGAACGAAGAGCGCATCGTCTGCACCTGGCCCCGGACCACCAGCCTCGACCCGCGCGGCAGCTGCTCCTTCATCCCGGCGATCACCTTTTCGACCCGCGCATTGACCCCCGCCAGGTCGCTCCGCGAGATATTCCCGTACAGGTCGATCGCGGGCGAAATGTTGTAGTGCGTCACCGTCGCCATCTCCGAGCCCTGCGTAAAGGTCGCCAGGTTGCCGAGAATCTGCGTCGGACGCGGCCCGGTCACCGAACTCG
>CAXTTW010000453.1:0-2240 GCA_964247255.1 uncultured Acidobacteriaceae bacterium | reverse complement strand
GTTCCCTCCTCCCTCCTTCCTTGCCTCCCCCCTGCTACCCTGTCATCCATGAAGTTCGGCGTCCTCCAGTTCCCCGGTTCCAACTGCGACCACGACACGGCCCACGTTCTCGAGGCGGTGCTCGGCCAGCAAGTGGCGATGCTCTGGCACGACTCCCCTTCGCTCCAGGGTGCGGATGCGATCGTGGTTCCGGGCGGCTTTGCCTATGGCGACTACCTCCGCACCGGCGCGATCGCGAAGTTTGCGCCGGTGATGGCCGCGGTCAAGCGCTTTGCCGCCGCGGGCGGGCCGGTTCTGGGCATCTGCAACGGCTTCCAGATCCTGTGCGAGGCGGGCCTCTTGCCGGGCGCTCTGCTGCGCAACGCGGGGCTGCGCTATGTGTGCCGGCAGGTGTATCTTCGGACCGAAACGACCCGCAGCCCCTTCACCAACCGGCTCGAAACGGGACAGATTTTGCGCATCCCGGTCGGCCACATGGAGGGAAATTTCTTCTGCGACGAGCAAACCCTTACACTTCTGGAGCGGGAAGAGCGCATCGCCTTCCGGTACTCGGACCAAGAGGGGCAGATTACACCCGCGAGCAATCCGAACGGTTCTCTCGGCAACATCGCCGGCATCCTAAACGACGGGCGCAACGTTCTCGGGATGATGCCGCACCCGGACCGGTCCAGCGAAGCGCTGCTCGGCTCGGCCGACGGCTTCGGCATCTTCACTTCGCTGGTGGACGCGCTCGCGGCGCAACGGGCTTAGAGTGGTTTCCGAGCCGGTGTAGACCGCGTCGCTCAGGGTCTCGGAAGGGCCGCGGCAACTTGGAACTTGCTTCAGGAGAGAGGGTCATGGTCGACTTGCACCACCACCTGCTGCCGGGCCTCGACGACGGGTCGCCCGACATGGACACCTCGGTCAAGATGGTGGAGATGGCGGCCAGGGACGGCATCACGCACATCGTGTGCACCCCGCATGCGAACGATCGCTTCTTCTTCAACCGCGAGAAAAACGCCCGCCTGCTCGAGGAGCTGCGCACCCGCACGGCGAACAAGGTCACGCTGGGCCTGGGCTGCGACTTCCACATGTCCTACGACAACATCCAGGACGCGCTCGACTACCCCGGACGCTACTCGATCAACGGCAAGAAGTACCTTCTGGTCGAGTTTCCCGACACCGCCATCTCCGACGCGACCACCGACAATTTGTACGAACTGGTCGTGTCGAAGCAGCGGCCCATCATCACCCATCCGGAGCGCAATCCGGTCATCCAGCGCCACCCGGACCGTCTGGCCGCGTGGATACGCGAGGGCGCGCTGGTCCAGGTCACCGCATCGAGCTTTACCGGGCGCTTCGGACGCACCGCTCAAGCCACGGCCGAGGACTACATGAAGCGCAACTGGGTCCACTTCCTGGCGACCGACGCGCACAACCTGGACCACCGCCCCCCGGTGATGAGCATCGGCTACAACTGGATCAAGAAGAACTATGGAGGAGAGACCGCGGAGCGTTTGTGCGTCACCAACCCTCGCGCGGTGTTCGACGGCACCGACCTGCCCGACCAGCCCGACGCGAAGGAGTTGTACGCGCACTTCGACGAGGACCAGAAAGAAGCGTATGGGCAGAAGAAGGTCGGATTTCTGCGCAGAATCTTCGGGGCCGGCGCGGATTGAAGCGGTTCTCCTGATGGTTGCGAGGTCCAAACTGTCGTGAATGTGGCTTTTCCGGCTGGAAAATCCACAAATCGGTGCTCCACGCGTCACGATACCGGGGAAACTCCTTCAAAGCCCCAGCCCACCATCCACCGCGATTACCTGCCCGGTTAAAAACGGTGTCGCCGCGGCCAGCCAGCACACCACCTCCGCCACATCCCCGGTCCTGCCGTTGCGCCGCATCGGCGTCTTCTCGACGAAGTGGGCGTATGCCGCGTCCGGATCCTCGCCCGTCACGATCATGCCTGGCGCCACGCAGTTCACCGCGACCGCCGGCGCCCACGCCTTGGCCATCGTCGCCGTGAGCATGTGCAGCGCGGCCTTTGACGCGCAATAGTGCGGGTGCGTCGGCCACCCGTGCAGCCCGCCCAGCGAGCCCAGGTTCACGATGCGACCCACGTGCGCCGACGCCCTGAGATACGGCAGCGCCGCCTGCGCCACGAGCCACGGTGCCCGCGTGTTGGTCAGGAACGTCATGTCCCAAGCTTCCGGGCTCAGCGTGTCCAGCGTCGCCGTCTCGAAAGCACCGGCGTTGTTCACGAG
>CAXTTW010000452.1:0-2256 GCA_964247255.1 uncultured Acidobacteriaceae bacterium | reverse complement strand
CTGCTGCCCCATGCGCGCCACCAGCTCGCGCACCGGCAGCGCGGCCAAGCCGCCCAGCGTGCCAATGCCCCAGAGCGCGAGCGTCGCGGCTTGCTCCTCGCTCAGATCCAACACCGGCAGGGGCAAGGGAGCCAGCGCCGCCCTTTCCTCTCCCGGAGCAACAACTGTGATGCCGGACGTGCTTCGCGCCAGCGCGCAAGCCGCATGGAAATTCGCGCTGACCGCAACTGAAACGTACAGCCCGTGTGCGGCCAGCGCCCGCCGCAGCGCCCCGGCAAAGGCCTGCGGCGTCGCGTGGAGCCGCCTCATCCCGCGTACATCGAGCACACATAGGGTCGCCGCCGGTGTGTGCAAGAGCTCCGCCAGCGGTGTAAACCCCTCCACACAGGCCAGCAGCGCGGCGCGTGCGCGCTCCTCCTCGCCCGGCGACCGGGGCAGTAAAGTCACGCCGCCGAACGACTCCGCCTCCACCCGCGTCATGCCGTTGCACAGCCCGCCGCGCCGGGCCCGGGCGTCCGCGGCGCATACTTTCTCGTGCGGCGGCGAGCCTTCGAGCACCGCCACGGACGCGAGCCGCAAATGCGGCCGCAAGCGCAGGAGCGCCTGCGCCGGGAACTCCGGCGCATGCACGCAGGCGTAGAGCGGGGCCTCCACGCTGCCGGCGGCAAACCAGCCGTAAGCAGCAGGTTCCAGTTTCCCACTGGGAAACACCCATCCCGCCCCGGGCCCACCATTACTGGCGCTCAAAAGACACCGGACCCTGAGTTGTATCCGGCTTAGCCCTCCAGGCCAGCACCGGCGCAAGCGCCCGCATTCGCGCGGGTTCCCTTGCGGAGCTGCCGTTCGGGTCACCCGAAAGCCGGCCAGCCTCGACGACACCGTTGTAGCTGCTCGCTTCCCAGCTTGCCCGGGGCGGCTTGCGGGGCGGCCTGTCTCCTGCCTCGACCGGAACCGCAAACCGCTGCCGCGCGATCTCTACCCCATACTCGACCTTCTCCACCACTGTTCCTCCCGCTAAACGCACCCGCAGCGGTTCAAAATGGAGCACCATCCGCGCGCTCGACCGGGCGCACGGCGCTTGCGACAGCAGCACAAACGCGGTCCCGCTTGCCTCCGCCGCCGCCCGGAACCGGAACCAGGTCGCCCCCGGAATGCGCAGGGCATGTTCGGGCGCGATCGAGCCCAGGTCTAACACCACCACCGCGAACCCGCCCCCTTGCAGCAGCAGATCCGCCGCGCGCAAAGCTTGGTCCAGCCGCTGCCAGGGCTTCTCGGGCGTCCGCCCGAGCGTGGATCCGCCGCGGCCTTTCGCGCGTTCCTTCTCGTCCCAAGCAGCCGGCAAGCCGCCGAGTCGAGCCATATCTACCCGGCGTCCCGAAACGCGCTCTTCCGCCACCTGCTCCGAACGCGGCACGGGCCGGAATGCCGGCCGCGGTGTGTGCGGCGCGCGCTTGTACGGCGACGGCGTAGACGATGCTGACAACGGCACGTTCGGCGCGCCGGGTGTTCCTACCGCCTGCCGGTTGCGCGTGGAATGCATGCCTGTCCGGCTCCCGTCCGGCCATTCTCCGCTCTGGCCCAAGCCGCGACTGGGCCCATGCTCCGCGGCGAACACCTCCCCTGCGCCGGAAGCAAACAGCCGCCCCACGGCCCGGTCCATCCCGCGCTCCTCGTCGCGCGGGTGCCTTCCCTTGCTTTCCAGCGTTCCCCCATCCCCGCGCATGGGGCTGCATGCGGCAACGCCGGTCGCATTGAACGCTTGGCTTGCCGCCCCGCAGCGAACCCACAACAGCTGCGGCAGCAGCATCCCGTTCGCTGCGCCCGTGTGCGGGTCAAAGCTGTCACTCGCATCCACCCAGGCGCAAACCTTCCCGGCCTGCATCGCGCCCGCGGCGACCCGCATGGCCGCCCCGGTCTTGCCCGTGCTGCCCAGCCCTATCAGCTCCGTCACCGCGCCAGCCGGCACACCCCCGCCCGTCAGGGCATCAAGCGCGCCGATCTGGAACGGCAGCATCGGCCGCTGCGGATAGGGGCGCGGGCTGAGCGCCGAAGCGAAGCTGTCCGCCAGCTCCGCCTCGATCGCCTCCCGCACAACGCTCGCTCGACTTGCTGAAGCCATCCTGGTTCCTCTCCCTTGCGCGTGCGAAGAGCCGGAGGTTTCTCCTTTTCTTCGCCCTGCTTCTCCACCATGCCTCAGCCTGAACCGCCTGTCAAAGGAACTGACCCTTTCGTAACCCACAGGGGCCGAGCCAGTGT
>CAXTTW010000451.1:1993-2277 GCA_964247255.1 uncultured Acidobacteriaceae bacterium | reverse complement strand
CTCCAGCTGCGCCTACCCGGAACCCGGGCCGCGCGCCGCGCCGGGCTGCTGTGGCCGCTCGCTCTGGCGCTTGCCGGGCTGGTCCTGCTCGACTACCGGGAATCCTGATAGTTTGGGTACCAGTCGAGACGTAGGAGAAGTGATGGCGAATCTGGAGAAAGTGGAGTCGGTCGTCGGCGGTCTGCGGCAGGTCATCCCAGACCTTGTCGCGCCGGAGATCCGTGAGGTACGAGCCGGTCTCGGCGCGGTGGCCGCGGGGGGTGGAAATCTGGGGGGCCCCGGGG
>CAXTTW010000451.1:0-1983 GCA_964247255.1 uncultured Acidobacteriaceae bacterium | reverse complement strand
CGCGTTGACCGCGCGTGTTGAAAAGCTGGAGCACACGGTCGAAAAAGGCTTCGAGGGCATAAGCCGTCAACTCGATACCTACAAAGACGTTCGAGTTCTGAGGGAGCGCATGGCCCGTATGGAAGACGAGCGCAGCCTTCCCGTGATGGCGCAGGCCGCCTCTTCAGCGGAGTGCCCCGCCTAAGACGTATCCTCATCCGCTTTCCTTGAAAGGTGCCATGCCCCGCTTCAACCCGCTCTGTCTCCTGACTGCTTGTTTTCTCCCCGGCATCGCCGCCTCCGCCCAGCGTCTCCCCTCGAACGCCGTCCCCACGCATTACACGCTCGCGCTCGCCCCAGACATCCCGAAGGCCACGTTCACCGGCGACGAGACTATCGATCTGACCCTGGCCGCGCCATCGGCCACAATCACGCTCAATGCCGTGGACATCGTCTTCGAGTCCGTGACGGCAGGCGCGCAGACCGCTGAGGTGACGGAAGACAAGGACAAGCAGCAGGTTATCTTTACCTTCCCTAAGCCGCTCCCGGCGGGGCCGCAATCGCTGCACATCCGCTATTCCGGTGTGCTAAACGATAAGCTCAAGGGGTTCTATCTGTCGAAAACCCCGAAGCGCAACTACGCCGTCACGCAGTTCGAAGCCACCGATGCGCGCCGGGCTTTCCCTTCCTTCGACGAACCGGCCTTCAAGGCGACTTACACCGTTTCACTCACGGTCGACTCCGGCGACACCGCGATTTCCAATACCAGCATCGTGAAGGACACCCCGGCCGGGGCGGGAAAGCACACGCTTTCCTTCGCGACCACCCCGAAGATGTCCACCTACCTGGTCGCGTTCCTTGTCGGCGATTTTCAGTGCACCAAGGGGGAGGCCGACGGCATCCCGATCCGCGCCTGCGCCACCCCGGATAAGCTCGCGCTGACCCCGTATGCCGTCAAGGCCGCGGAATATATCCTGCACTACTACGACACGTACTTCGGCATCAAGTATCCGATGCCGAAGCTCGACATGGTCGGCATTCCGGATTTCGAAGCCGGGGCGATGGAAAACTTCGGAGCGATCACGTATCGCGAAACCGCCTTTCTTATCGACGAGAAGCACGCCTCGCTCGATGCGAAGGAGCGCGTTGCGCAAGTGGTCGCGCACGAGATGGCTCACCAATGGTTCGGCGACATGGTGACCATGCAATGGTGGAACAACCTATGGCTCAACGAGGGCTTTGCCAGCTGGATGGAGAACAAGCCCGTGGCCGCCTGGCATCCGGAGTGGCATATACCCGAGCAGGAAGCCGCTTCGCTCGACAGCACGCTGAACCTGGACGCGCAAGCCGTGACCCGCGCTATTCGCGCCGAGGCCGATACGCCGGACGAGATCAACGAGATGTTCGACGGGATCACTTACCAGAAAGGTGCCGCGATCCTGGGCATGGTCGAAAGCTATCTCGGTGAGGCTAAATTCCGTGAAGGCGTGCATACATACCTGCAGGCGCACTTATTCGGCAATGCCACGGCCGAGGACTTCTGGGATACGCAGACGAAGGTCAGCGGCAAGCCGGTCGATGCCATCATGCAGAGCTTCGTCGGGGCGCCGGGCGTGCCCGTGCTTCAGGTCGCCGCGCCCGCCGGCGGTACCGCACCCGTGACGCAGGCACGCTTCTTCCTGAGCCCGAGCGCCCGCGAAGCGCACGCCCAAGACAAACCCCAAAGCTGGACCATCCCGGTCTGCCTCAAGATCGGCGGCACCGGCGAGGCCTGCGAGCTGCTGAAGCAGCCCGAGGGAACGCTGCCCGCCAAGCCCGGCGCGACGTTTTTCGCGAATGCGCGCGGCAAGGGCTATTACCGGACACAGTATCCGCCCGAGCTCGAGAAAACCCTGGCCGCGAGCATCGAAACCGCGCTGACCCCGAGCGAGCGCATCAGCCTGCTGGGCGACGGGTGGGCCGAGGTGCGGGCGGGTAAAAGTGGCGTAGGCGATTGGCTCGACC
>CAXTTW010000450.1:0-2281 GCA_964247255.1 uncultured Acidobacteriaceae bacterium | reverse complement strand
TGCGGCAGGATGGCAACGGCATCGGGATGCGCAACGTCCGCGAGCGGCTGGAGGTGCTGTACGGGCCCGCGGCGCAGTTCGAGATCACCAGCCGGCCGGGGCGGGGGACCCGGGTGACGATGCAAATGCCGTGGGTGGCGCTGGTTTGAAAGTGTGCAAGCGTTTTAGGGCTTAGCTGCTCTCATCCAGAACCGACCAGCCGAGAGTTGTGCATAGAGGATAGGTGGAAAGGTCCAATGTGCTTAGGACTTCGCTGAAGTCTTCCTGCAACGGAAACTCGCCAATGAGTGCGTCGCAATACCTGCAGCCCTGAGAAACGTACGAGCTATTTGCTGTGCGTGAAAATCGAGGCTTGATGCACCCAAACCTCTCCAACCTGACTTCTTGCCGGAATTTGTCCAATTTTTCCAGAACTCTGGCCTGATAAAGGAGCTGCGTGACGCATATGCCGCGGTCGATGGCTCCATGAAAAGCAAGCGTTTCTCGCTTACACTTCCAACAAGTCCAGGGAACGAAAAAGGCCTCAACCGGGCCAAGTGAACGATAGTCTTCGAACTCGCTTCGATCTATCGGCGGAAGGTTCAGGTAGAGCGGAGCTGAGTCTCCAACCGTATTGAGCCAACGAGCAAACGGAGCTCTTTCGACGCCGGGCGGAATCCACCAATGCTTTTGTTCAGGATCCCACCGAGCTCCGAGCTTTTTCGCTTGCTCTTTCTCCGAAAATGGAACAGACAAGATGGTAGTAGCCGATGCTTCAGCCATGGTCAGGTTCTCCGGCGTGGACTCGCTGATTTTATATCGACTTTGTTATACGCGAGCATTGGGATCAGCTCGCAATTTCCGGTAAAACGCCTCATACTGCGGAATGATCCTGGTCGTGCAGAACCGCTCCCGCGCATCCTTCCTGGCTGCGTCCGCCATGGCTTCCAGTGCGGCGTCATCGCGCAACAAAGAAACAGCCGCGGACGCCATCCCCTCCACATCCCCCACCGGCAGCAGACGCCCGTTCACCCCGTCGGTGATCAGCTCCGGGACGCCGCCTTGGCGCGTGGCGACCGTAGGCACCCGGCAGGCCGCCGCCTCGAGCGCGGCCAGACCGAAGGCTTCGAGCTTGCTCGGCATCAGCATGAGGTCGGCGAGCGGGAGCAGGCGGTGGACCTCGTCCTGCTTGCCCAGAAAGTGGACGCGCCCTTGCAGGCCCAGAGCGTGGACCCGGTACTCGGCATTGGAACGCTCGGGGCCGTCACCGACCATCAACAAGTGCGCGGGCACCTCCTTCGCCACCCGCGCGAACACCTCTACCACGTCCTGAATCCGCTTGACCGGGCGGAAGTTCGACAGGTGGATCAGGATTTTCTCGTCTGGCCCGGCGAGCACGGCGCGCCCGGCTGCCCGTTCCTCGGGCGCGAGCGGCGTGTAAAGGTGGCAGTTTCCGAAGTTAGGAACCACGTCGATCGGCCGTGCCACGCCGAACTCACGCACGGTTTCCTCCCGCAGGTAGCTCGAGATGGAGGTCACCCCGTCGGAGTTCTCGATAGCGAACTTGGTGACCGGCAGGTAGGACCGGTCCTGGCCGACCAGCGTGATGTCGGTCCCGTGCAGGGTGGTGACGAACGGCAGCCGCCGCCCGCGCGCCGCGAGCATCTGCCGGGCCAAGAGCGCGCTCACCGAGTGAGGGATGGCGTAGTGGACGTGCAGAAGGTCGAGCCCATAGTACTCGCCCACCTCGCTCATGCGGGTGGCCAGCGCGAGATCGTAGGGCGGGTACTCGAAGAGCGGGTAGGCAGGCACCGCGACCTCGTGGTAGGAGATGCCGCGCTCCCGTCCCGTGAGCCGAAAGGGCTGCTGGTAGGTGATGAAGTGGACCTCGTGGCCGCGCGCGGCCAGCTCGATGCCGAGCTCGGTAGCGACCACGCCGGAGCCGCCGTAGGTTGGGTAGCAGGTAATCCCGATCTTCATTCGGCGCCCCTCCCGTCTGTCTCGAGCGAAGCGGGGGAATGGAACGCGGCTTTGCCGTCAAAGAAAGCCGCGCCGCGAGGGAGGTTCTCGGGGACGGTCATGGAAGGGTCATTCATGTTCCCCTTGGACGCGCGAAGGTCGCCGGCGGTCCAAAATTACAGGTCGGCGAAGGAGACGAGCCGGTGCGGGCCGCCCGGG
Source organism: uncultured Acidobacteriaceae bacterium (assembly GCA_964247255.1). GTDB lineage: Bacteria > Acidobacteriota > Terriglobia > Terriglobales > Acidobacteriaceae > EB88. Next base: position 124 of record CAXTTW010000450.1, on the reverse strand, counting down.
CCGGTCCAGCGCGGGACGACCGCGAGCAGGGCCGCGCGCTCCCGTTCGCGCTCCGCCCTAAGCCGGGTACGGGCCGCGTCGAGGGCGGCATCGTGGTAGCCGGGGTGGCAGACCAACTCGTAAC
>CAXTTW010000449.1:0-2292 GCA_964247255.1 uncultured Acidobacteriaceae bacterium | reverse complement strand
TTTCCGGGCTAGGGATTTTATGTCGGGTGCGTCTGCGGTTTTCGCCACTCGGGCGTGTGAGGGCGCTGGCTCATGGTAGCAGCGCGGCCTTGCGCGCCCGCAAAGGCTGGCGCAAGGCCGCCGTCACCACGCGGTGGCAGTGCAGGCACAGCGTCCGCAGGTTGCTGAGGTCGCACTCGCCGCCGCCCTCGGCCACCGGGCGGATGTGGTCCGCGTCCCACAGGCTCTTGCGCGCGAGCGTCTTCAGCCCCCATACGGCCAGCAGCTCCGCACGTTTCTCGCCGCGGGCCCTCCGCAGCAGACGGTAAGCCGCCAGCGTGTCCACCGTGCAGCGCGCGCACACGCCGCGATCGCGGACGAGCACCTGCGCCCGCAGGTAGCCGGGGTCGGTCCGCAAGCGCCACTGGTGCACGCAAAAGTCCGAGCAGAACGACCGCCGGCCGCGCCCGATCTCGAGCATGCACCACCGGCACAGGGGCCGGCCGCCCTCGCCGCGCTCCAGCGTCGCCGGCTTGACCCTGCCGCCGGGCATGGTGCGGGCGGTACTCATTTAGCCGCGCAACTCCGGGATCAATCGGATCGGGTACTTCGGGCGCAGGGTGATCTTCGGGACCATGCCCACCTGCTGCCCCTTCACCAGCCGAAGCCGCCACTTCTGAGCGATCGTCGCCGTGAGGAGGATGGCCTCCATCCACGCGAAGCTCTCGCCGATGCACTGCCGCGCGCCACCGCCGAAAGGGAAGTACGTGAACTTGTGCCGGGCCGCCTTGCGCTCCGGGGTAAACCGTTCCGGGTCAAACCGCAATGGGTCCGGAAAGTGCTCCGGCGTGCGCTGCATGATGTATTGCGAGAAGAAAAAGTACGTTCCGCCGGGCAGCTTGTATGGGCCGATCTGCACGTCCTCGGTGGCCTGGCGCCCCATGGCCCAGGCTGGCGGGTACAAGCGCATCGACTCAGAAAGAACCATCTCCGTGTAGCGCAGCCGCGGCACGTCGGCCAGGGTTGGCAAGCGGCCCGCGAGCACTTCGTCCAGCTCCCGGTGCAGGGCGGCTTCGGCTTCGGGATTTTGCCCCAGCAGCAGCCAGGTCCATGCTAGCGCATTCGCCACCGTCTCGTACCCGGCCAGGAAGATCGTCGTGACCTCGTCGCGCACCTGCTCGTCATTGAGCGCCGAGTCGTCGGCCTCGTCGCGCGAGGACAAGAGCATGGAAAGGAGGTCGCCGTGGTCCAACCCCTGCGCCCGCCGCTGCTCGATCATCCTGTGCACCACCGCGTCCAGGTGTTTGCGCGCCCGCTTGAAGCGCATGAGCCCCGGGATGGGCAGGTGCAGCAGCGACTCGGCCTTGGGCAGCGCGATCAGGAAGTTGTACAGGTTCATGATCGCGTTCACTTCATCGTTGATGGTCTGCACGTCGGCCGTCACGTCGGTGTCGAAGATGGTGCGCGCGACCACCTGCAGCGCCAGCCGCATCATCTCGCTCACCGCGTCGATCTCGACTCCCGGCCGCCACTCGTCGCGCATGGTGGCGGCGCGCGCGCTCATCATGTCGCCGTAGGCCGCGATGCGCTGCCGGTGGAAGGCCGGTGCCGCGATGCGCCGGGCCCGCATGTGCCGCTCGCCCTCGCTCGTGATCAGCCCCTCGCCCAGGAGAATCTTCATGCGGCGCTGCGTCCGCTCCTTGATGAACGAACCTGCCTTGGTGACCAGCACCTCGCGGATCAAGTCGGGATCGTTAAGGAAAACGATGTGATTGGGCCCCAGCTTGTAGTGCGAGACTGCCCCGTACTGCTGCTGGAGGTACTCGAAGAGCAGGATGGGGTTGTTGGCGCGGAAGAACCGGCTGAAAAGGTAGAAGGGCAGGTTGCGCCGCAGCCCGGGCGGGTAGCGGTACGCGCCCCGTTCGAGGACGGTGAACTTCTGCTGCTCGGGGGGTGCCTGCCGGGGGATCGTCGCCATCGTGGGGTCGTCGGGTCTCGTGTGGGTTCGCAGGGGACGGGATCAGAGGGGAAGGGGACTGCCCGCGGCCGCCAGCCGCTGCTCCACAACTTGTACGATACGCGCGTGGACCGCCTCAACCGGGGCGTCGCCGTCGATTACCACCACACGCACAGCCGCTCGTGCCGCAAGCGCGAGATAGGCCGCGTGAACCCGCTCGAAGAACGCATCCCCCTCGGCTTCAAACCGGCTCTCCTCGCGCCCCGTCCGCTCCAGGGCGAGGGTATTGCGCCGCCGCGGGCGCCCCCGCGCCACCGCGAGCGGCGGCAGCAGCAACAAAGATACGTCTGGCTGGC
>CAXTTW010000448.1:0-2296 GCA_964247255.1 uncultured Acidobacteriaceae bacterium | reverse complement strand
CCCGTTTGCCTCGCCATGCAACACCCGCCGCGCGAGTTGCTTGTCCGGCACAACTTTTGCCGCCACAGCTTCATCTTAGGATCTGTGCCTTGGTTTTGCTCCATCCCGGCCGTCGCCGTCTGCCTGCTGCTCGCCGGCTGCGGTGCCCTGCGTGGGCCGCGCCTGGCCCACGCGGGCCCGCCAAGCCTGGACGGCGACGTGCGGAATGCGGTGAACCCGAACGCGCCCTTTGCCGTCGCCTCCACCGGGCCCAGGCTCCAGAAGCGCGAGCCGCTGCTCGACGTCAACGGCGTGCCTCCGTGCGAAGTTGGGCAGTTGGCGCTGTTTGAGTCCGGCGCGGCCGCCAACGGCGCACGGCACGTGGTACGCCTCAGCTTCGAGAACAGGGGCGAGGCCTGCCGGCTCAGCGGCTTCCCCACGGTCACGCTGCTTCGCCCCGACGGGTCGGTCGCGGGCGCGGTCCGGTTGGAGCGAGTCTCGGACGCGAGCATGGCCGCCACGCTCAAGCCTGCCGGACCGGACGAGGCGGCCTACACGGGACCTTCCCCGCGGGTGCTTCTGCCGGCGCGCGGCAGCGCCGCCTTCACACTCGGATGGACCGCGGGGCCTGAGTGCGAGCGCATCAGCCGCGTCGCGATCGGCGCGCCCGATACTGGCAAGCCCATGGTGCTGGCGCGCCCGCTGACCGTCTGCGAGGACCGCGTCCTGATCACAGCCGTCGCGCCGAATCCTTGACTAGTGCGCCGGCCCATTACTCTTCGCAGACCCCTGGTTCGGCTGCGGCGTCACTGACTGCTGCGCGTTGTTCTCGAGCGGCCCATTCTTGTAGGTCGAGTACTGCCCGCTCGGCGGCTTCACCTTTACTTCCAGATCCCGCGTCGGCTGGTCGTTGGTAAACGTCTCTCCCCAGGTCTGGAAGCCCCCTTTGAACACCTGCACGCGCACCTCGTCGCCGAGAGGGATCAGGTCCAGCACGGCTTTGCCGTCCTCATTCGTCTTCAGCTCCATGTTGCCCTGGTCCTTACCGTCATGGACGGAGTGAAAGATGACCGCGGCGTTCTCGACCGGCTTGCCATTCGACGCGCGCAGCACCGTGACCGCGATGTGCGAAACCGGCGGCGGGGCTTTGTATTTACGGCCCCTTCCCGTATTCGACCCCGTTTCCTGTGCGGCGAGCAGAGCGGGAACGAGCAGCAGCGATGCGGCGAAGCGGAAGGGCATGCCAGCGATTTTACGCCTGCTGAAAGACGGCAGACGAGCGCCCGGCTGCCGGAGCGCATCCCATAGCATGTCCGGCAAAGACCAGACACCACCTACGCGGCGCCGCCCGCGTCTGCGGCGAGAGAATCAGAGGAGAACACAATGGCTTCAAGCAGCTTGAAGGAAATGCCGTCCTCGCGCGTCAAGCCGAGCGACAAACCGACCGGCCCCGCAACCCGCGTCAACACCAAGATGTACACCACGCGCGTCGCGCTTACCCCGGAGCAGAAGGCTAAGGTCGTCGAGGTGATGCAGGAAAAGCTGGCCTCCGCGCTCGATATGTATTCGCAGGCCAAGTTCGCACACTGGAACGTCAAGGGGGTTAATTTCTACCAGCTTCACCTCGTGTTTGACTCCGTGGCCGAGCAGATCTTCCCGCAGATCGACTCCATCGCCGAACGGCTTACCCAGCTGGGCGGCGTCGCGAACGGCACCGTGCGCCAGTCGGCGAACAACTCCCGCATCCCGGAGTTCAACACGGAGCTGGTCGCCGGCATGGACTATGTCAACGGCCTGGCCGATGCCCTTGGCTGCTACTGCGCCTCCCTGCGCGACGCCTCGGACCGGATTGAGGAGATCGGCGACGACCCGTCGGCCGACTTCTTCAAGCAGCTGGTCGTCGAGGCCGAGGAGCAGCTCTACTTCCTCGAGTCGCACCTCGAAGCCGGGCCGGTCGAGTAAGCTTCACCCGGATCGGGAAAACAAAGGGCGGCTCCCGGACCGCCCTTTCCCTTGGAGTGCGAGAATGGACGGCATGAGCGAGACGATTCGGGCTGGGGTGGTGGGTTTCGGGCTGGCTGGGCAGGTGTTTCACGCGGCGGTCATCGCGGAAACCCCCGGCCTGGAGCTGGCGTGCGTGGTGGAGCGATCGGGCCGGACCGCGGCGGCGAAGTATCCCGGGGTCGCCATCGCGCCCTCGGTCGAGGCGATGCTCGAAGACCGCTCGATCGAACTCTGCGTGGTCGCGACGCCCAACCACTTGCACCGCGAGCTGGCCGAAACCTGCATGCGCGCCGGGCGCAACGTGGTGGTGGAC
>CAXTTW010000447.1:0-2297 GCA_964247255.1 uncultured Acidobacteriaceae bacterium | reverse complement strand
GGCTGCCTCGGCCCGTACGGCCTCCGCGAACAAGAGGGCGGCTGCGCGGTCGCGGTCCCGCCCCGCGAGAGCGCGGCCTCCGATTGCCTTGACGGGGCGCGCGCCGAGGCCGGAAAAGTCGAGCACGTACTGGCCGGCGATCGGCTCGACCACCGCACCTGAGTGGCGGAAGGCGACCCGGTCGTGATGGACCTGCAGGCTGGCCTCGAGCAGCGGATCCTGAAGGCCGGACACCGCGCGCATCGCATGGACGGCTTCGCGGATGCTGCTCGCGGGCAGGCGTTGGGCGCCGAGGTCGCGCAGCTTGCGCAGCTGCCCGAGCTCGGCGAAGGAGTACCTGTCGGAAGAGGCGATGAGGCCGTTACGCTCCCACAAACGAAGCTGCCGCTCGCCGATCCCGAAGATCCGCAGAACGTCGCCGCGCTTCCATTCGCTCACCGAAGTCCTCCCAAACCGCATTCAAGAGCGGTCGCACAAGCAGTCATACCGCTTTGGCACTCCTCGTGAGCCTCGCTTTGCGGCGGGTCCCATCCGGGGCGTCACTTGGCGACACGACTTATGAGACCGCCTCCATGCCGCGATTATGGCACGCAAGCGCAAGTTACAGGAGTAACGGGAACCTGAAAGGTTAGGAAAAAGCGGTACGGAAGGAGAGAATGGAGCCGACGACCGGACTTGAACCGGTGACCTGCTGATTACGAATCAGCTGCTCTACCAACTGAGCTACGTCGGCGGCTCGCTTTCAGATTGTAAGTGCGGGCGGGCTCCCGGGTAAAGCGCGGTCACAGCTTGAGCGTGATGAACTCGTCGTCGGAGACCGAGGAGGCGGGCTTACCGCGCAGCTTGCGGACAAGGACCCGGCCCGCGCCGAAGAAAACGGCGATGACCAGCGCCGCGATCGCGAGAAAGACCGTTAAATAGCCGATGCCGAGCAGCAGCTTCGCGGCTTTGGCCACCTCGCTGGTGTAGCCCTGCGGCTGGTCGAGGGTCACATCCGCGACATAGGTGATCTCGTTCACGAGCCGTTGCGCGTCGGCCTGCGCGATCCCTTCCCCGCTGACGATGCCGACCAGCGGGCCGATGCGACGGGCCGCCACATGCAGCGCCGGGTCCGCTAGCGCCATCGCGGTCTTAAGCGTGGACCCGGCGATCTGCGGCGTCGGCACCATGATGAGGGTCAGCACGGCTTGCTTGCCGGAGCGCAGGCGGTACGCGGCGGTGGCTACCTCCGCGTCCTTGTTGAAGGGGATCAAGGAGGCGGGCAGGGGACCGTTATAGGCGGCCGGGCCGATGGCATAGTGGACCGTCTGCTTTTGAAGCCCGTCGCCGGGGAGCAAGCCGGGCAGGGTCGGCAGCACACCCTCCGGGCCGCTCGCCTTAGGCAGGTTCAGGAGCAGCTCCTGCGCGGAAGCGCGGGCTTGCCCGATCGGGTCCATCCCGGTGACGCGCCTGCCTATCAGGAGGATGTCGTTCTGCTGTACGAGAAGGACCGCGTTGGTGGCTACGGAGTTCTGCCCGATCGTCTCAGGCTGCGCGGAAGGGTCGCGGTAGAACGTAAACGCCGAGAAAGCGCCCGTGGCATCGGCGAAGCGCAGGACCTCTAGCGTGTACCTTTCCTCCGTGACCGTGCCGTAGCGGGCGGTGTTCGCCTCGACGAGTCCGTTCTCCTTGAGCACCGCCGCGTGCGCGGCGTCGGTATTCTGGGGGGTCGGGACGGTGAGCACGGCCCCGTCGCGCGGCTGCCCGGCGAAGGCGGGCGGCAGTAGGGCGGAGGTTTTGGTGAAACTCTTGCTGGGCGAGGCGAGGCCGGCCGCGTTGCCCGAAGGCCCGCGCTGGTTCAGCTGCGACTCGCCGCTGCGCTGCGCCCTCACCTGGACCATGGCGGGCAACGCAAGCGCGAAGAGCAGCGATGAAGCAAACGGGCGCGAAAGGCGACGGCTCACGATAAGTATGAGGATATACCTGAGGAAACAAAAGGCCGGAGCCGGATGCGAAGAATCGTATTTGCCGTGACAGGTTCGCTCGGGGACCTCCATCCATCGCTGGCGCTGGGGCGGGAGCTGCGACGGCGGGGGTATGCGGTCGCGATTGCGTCGGCGGAGTGGTACCGCGCAAGGGTCGAGCGGTGCGGCCTGGAGTTCCGTCCCATGCGCCCGCACTGGGACATGGCGGACCCTTCGCTGGTCCGGCGCTGCGAGGACCTGAGGCGCGGCTTTGAAGTTTTGTATCGGAAGCTGCTCCTGCCGGCGCTGCCCGGCGCGTATACGGACCTGTGCGCCGCGGCCGGGGACGCGGAC
>CAXTTW010000446.1:0-2306 GCA_964247255.1 uncultured Acidobacteriaceae bacterium | reverse complement strand
TTTCTGCAGATACCCTACCGCGAGTTTGTTTCATTTTGGGACATAAATCTCGACTCAGTGTGGAAAGACCACCCTGGGTACGGAGGGGTCAAAAGACTCGCGAGACCCCGCGCAGCGAACCCGCCGAACCCACCCCGGCCAGCGTGAACGAGAACAGGTATTGGGTGTCGTTGCGAATGGTGCCCAGCGAGTACTTGCGCCACTCGACCGAAAGCCCGCAGCAGTCGCGGTTCCATCCGGTTTGCGCGCCGAAGTACTGCGTCTGCCCCACCGTGAAGTCGTAGCCGACGTTGGCCCCGGCGGAGACCCCGTGCTTCAACGGCGAGCCGTACACCCCGGCCAGCCGCAGCTGGTTGAAGCTAACTAGGTTGCTGACCGCCGAGGGCCCGGCGGGCAGCTCGTTGCGCGGGGTCAGGTTGAACAGGCGCGCGTCCGTTACGGAAAACGAGTAGTCCTTCGCCTGGTAGGTCGCGAACAGGTTGCTGGACTGGAGGCGGCCACGCCGGGTGTCGTAGTCCAGGTCCCACTCGAGATCGGTGCGGCTCGTGGTGCGCGCGCGCAAACGCGAGATCACCGGCGAGCTGGTCTGCACGCCTTGCAGAAAGGCCACGCCGGTCAGGTCGAGCGTCGAGGCGAAGACGTTGCGCTGCCCCGGCACCACCGCCCCGCCGAAGGTCGGGTTGTAGTAGTGCTGCTGCGCCAGGGTCCAGGTCACGGCGTTGATCGTTTCCCCGCCGCACACGGTCTTGGGCCCCAGCTTGTCGTCTCCCTTGCACGGCCTGGTGCCCGGCCGCCGCAGGTACAGGTGCTGGGTCAGCCCGTACTCCAGCTGGTTGGTGTCGGTCAGCGTGTCCACGACATCGAAGCGGAGGGTATTCCGGTATCGGTTGACTCCGGTCACGTACCGGTAGGTGATCGCCGGCTCAAGGGTGTGCCGCAGCTGCGCGCCTTGGCCCAGCAGCCCCGCTTTGAACTCCCTTTGGAGCACCGGCGGCGCGACCTCGACCTCGCTCACGAAGGCCGAGCGGTTCAGGCTCGCGCCGCGCTGCACCGGCACGCTCCCGGGCGCGCCGGCAAACTGGCTCTTGCCGTAAAAGGTCTCGCGGAAGCCGGCCTCCGCGCGCAGGTGGAAGCCGCCCCCGGCGAGAGGCAGCGCCAGGTGCGGGTAGGCGTCCAGCCGAGGCACCGCCCGGCTGGTCTGGAAGCCCGGCTCGGATCGAGAGAGCGCGGTGCCCGCGGCCTCTCCTCCGACGAAAAACGGCGTCCGCCCTACGCGCCGGTCCAACCCGTCCACGCGCAGCTCCGGCACGTGCAGGATGCGGATCTCGTCCCCGAAGGTCGCGCTGCGGAACAGCTGGAACCGCTCGAACCGGCCCGTGGCCGCGAGCCCGTCCCGCTGCCGGATGGCGTAAATCTCGCTGTTCACCTCGGAGTTGATGGCGGCCGAGTAGTTCTGCTCGAACGCCGCGCGGTACACGTACGAGCTCAGGTATTCGCCGTCGGCCACCACGCGCGTGAAGGCGTCCAATTGCCGCCGCCCGTTGAAGAACACGTCCTGCCCGCCCTGGTTCAGTGGCCCCTGCAAACGGTCGAACAAAGCCCGGAAGTGCAGGGATGCGAAGTTCTCCTCGCGGCCCCGGTAGCGCAGCTGCCCGAACGGCGCCCAGCCGCGCCGCGAGTAATACTGCGTGCCGATCGTCGCGTCGGCGCTGCGCCCCAGCACCAGGTACAGCGACTCGCCCGCGATAAAGCCGCGCTGGGTATCGTTGCCGAAGATGGGCAGCAGGAAGCCGGAGGTCCGCCGCTGCTGCTCCACCGGGTGCGTGATGTACGGCAGGTACAGCACCGGCACGCGCAGGAGGCTGAAGGTCGTATTGCGCGCGCTGGCCGTGCCGTTCTCGACCAGGATGGACCGCGCCAGCAGCTTCCAGTCCGGATCCGGCAGGCGGCAGCTGGTCAAGGTTCCCCGGGTGACCTGGTAGCGCCCCGGCCCCAGCTCCCGCACCTCCTGCCCGGTCAGCGTGAACGGGTTGGGCGCGGTAAAGACGAAGCGGTTGTGCGTGACCGAGCGCACCCCGAGCGTCCCGGTCACGTCGTGGAACTCACCCGTGTGCTTGTCCAGGTTGAGCGTGCCCCGGTCGGCCAGGATGTGCTCATCCGACGGGCCTCCGTCGACCGTGAGGTGCCCCCGCGCCTCCACCTGCTGCGTCGCGAGATCGTAGGCGACGTGGTCGGCTTCCAGGGTGTAGGTCTTGTAACGGATCAGCACCGCGCCGTCGAGCGTGTACAGGTCGCCTGCCTTGGTT
>CAXTTW010000445.1:0-2309 GCA_964247255.1 uncultured Acidobacteriaceae bacterium | reverse complement strand
GGGTGGATCAGGTCCGGGTAGATCGGGGCCTGCGCGACCGATACCTTGGCCTGTTCCTTGATCGGTTCCGGCCGGGGGTGCGCGGCACCGGGGGTCAGCTGCTCCAGCTCCGTGTACCGGCCCGCGCGCAGCAGCGTTCTGACAATTAGGTGCAGGTCCGTCGCGAAGGTGGCTCGTGCCATGTAGGCCAGGTCCAGCTCGATCTTGCGCGGGCTGATGAGCCGGGCGTGCGTGCTTTCGAGGTCGTCGTGGTGTACGTTGCGCAGCAGGTGCTCTTCCGCGGCGAAGGCCAGGGTGGCCGCGCCGGTGATTCCGGGCCGGAAGGGGGTGTCCACGGTGTGGTGGGCGTGGAGCTTGGGCCGGGGCCCCACCAGGCTCATTTCGCCGCGCACCACGTTGATCAGCTGCGGCAACTCGTCAAGCTTGTACTTGCGCAGAAAGCGGCCCGGCGGAATCAGCCGGTGGTCCTTGTGGGCGGAGCGCAGGTGCCCCGAGCCTGTGCCCGCGCGGTCCGCGCAGTGCATGGTGCGGAACTTGAGGATGGTGAACTCTTCGCCGTGCCTGCCGATGCGTTGTTGCCGAAAGATAGCCGGCCCGCGTGAGCTGAAGCGTACCGCCAGGGTGATGAGCAGGAAGATGGGTGCCAGCAGGATCAGAATTACCGATGCGGCGGCTGCATCGAACCAGCGTTTTTCGGACGAAGCGCTCCACCGGCTAGCTGCCGCCGCGCCATGCCCGGCCGCGCGTACCAGGTGGAGGGAGCGGCGGCGCGGTTCCGTGTGAAGGGGCCGCGCCGGGCGCTGCGGGCCGGTTCCGGCGGCTATTTCGGCGTTTTGGGAGTGGGGGGCTGGAGTCTGCATGTCCGGGACCTGATACGCGCTCATACAGGGGCGCTCTGGGTTCGCGCTCATGCGCGGGAGTTCGGAAGCCTCGTGCCGGTGACTTGCCTCTATGCACGATAGAAGGGCCGCAGGCTGTGGTCAACCCGGAGTGTATCCGGCGAGTGACGGCTTTTCTGTCTTTTTTACGCGGAAGCAGTCACGGGTCGTTCCATTTTGGGAGGCCTGTTCCATTTTGGGAACAGGCGGCATCTGCCCGGCGAGCAGCCGCATCTGAGGCGCGCTGCTGTGCTACCGTTACTACTGTCGCGGCGGAGAGATGTCCTTCCGCGGCAAGAAAACAAGGGGTTTCCCGCACCGATTGAACCGATCGACCGGTGCCGAGCGCAGGTGAGGATTCTTTTGCAAAGGTGGTTTGACCGGATCTACGCCCGGGGTGCCGCGGCCGGTGTGCTCGCGTCGGTGCTGTGCGCTTGCGTGCTTCCCCCGGTGCTGAATGCGCAGGCGAGCGGGGAAGTTTTCAACCCTAGCACGCCGACGGCGGACCCCGCCTTCTCGGACCCGTCTTCCCTGAACTACGCGCAGCAGAGCAACCCCGCGGGCCAGGCCGGCGGCCTCCCGTCCGGAGTCGCGCAGCCAGGCGCTCTCCCCGGTGCCACCACCTCCAACCAGTTCGGCAACCAATCTTTCAACGACCCCAACTACCGGGATGAGAACGCGTTGCCCAACCAGGCACGGCTCCCCGCGACGGGCTTCCAGCCGGTCGCCCCTGAGCCGCTGACCGAGTACCAAAAGTTTGTCGCCGAAACCACCGGGCAGGTCCTGCCCATCTTCGGCGCGCGCCTGTTTCGGCAGGTCCCGACGACCTTTTCTCCGGTTGACCAAATTCCCGTGCCCGCTGACGCCTCGGTCGGGCCGGGCGACCTGCTGCGCATCCGCATCTGGGGTCAGGTCAACTTTTCCGCCGACCTGCGCGTAGACCGCTCAGGCGAGGTGTACCTGCCGCAGGTCGGCCCCGTTCACGTCGCGGGCACGCCGTATTCGGACCTCGACAAGCAGCTGCGCGCCGCGATCTCCCGGGTGTACCGCAACTTCAACGTGTCCGCGCAGCTGGGGCAGATTCGCTCTATTCAGATTTATGTCGTAGGCCGGGCGCGCCGGCCGGGTACCTACACCGTTTCCTCGCTCAGCACGCTGGTCGACGCGCTGTTCGCGAGCGGCGGCCCGGCGCTCGACGGCTCCCTGCGGCATATCCAGCTCAAGCGCGGCGGGCAAGTCGTCACCGACTTCGACCTGTACGACCTGCTGGTCAACGGCGACAAGACCAGGGATGTGGTACTCGCGCCGGGCGATGTGCTCTACATCCCGGCCGCGGGCCCGCAGGTGGCCGTGCTGGGCAGCGTGAAAACCCCGGCGATCTATGAGATCAAGCCGCCGGAAACGGTCAAGGCCGCCCTGGCGCAAGCCGCC
>CAXTTW010000444.1:0-2316 GCA_964247255.1 uncultured Acidobacteriaceae bacterium | reverse complement strand
CCCCAGAACGGACCCCAGAACGGACCCCAGAACGAATCCCGGAGCGAGCGCCGGAAGCGGCCGCCAAGCGAAACCCGAGCCCCGCCCCCAGGCGCACCGCCTCCATCGACCGCAACACGACGGAAACGCAGATCACCCTGCGCCTCACCCTGGAGGGCACGGGCTGCTACCAGATTTCCACCGGTATCCGCTTCTTCGACCACATGCTGGAGCTGTTTACCCGGCACGGCGCGTTCGACCTCGAGCTCGCCTGCAAGGGCGACCTCGACGTGGACCAGCACCATACCCTCGAGGACGTGGGCATCGCGCTCGGCGAGGCATTCGACCGGGCGGTCGGGGACAAAAAAGGCATCAATCGCGCGGGCTACTTCCTGATGCCGATGGACGAAACGCTCGGCATCGCGGCGGTCGACCTGTCCGGCCGCGTCGCCTGCAAGGTCAAGACCAAGGTCAAGACCGATCTGGTCGGCGATCTCCAGTCCGAGCTGGTGGAGGACTTCTTCGACGGCTTCGCCCGGGGCGCGCGCGCCAACGTCCACCTCAAGACCATGTACGGCCGGTCAAACCACCACAAGCTCGAAGCACTGTTTAAGGCGTTCGCGCGGGCGCTGCGGGTGGCCTGCTCGCGCGACAAGCAACTGGGGGAGATGCTGCCCTCCACCAAGGGCCTGCTGTGATCGCGGTCGTCGACTACAAGGCCGGCAACCTCACCAGCGTCATGAAGGCCGTGGCCGCCGTGGCCGCCGGCGCGGTCGCGACCGAGGACCCGTCCGTTGTCCGCGAGGCCGAGCGCATCGTGCTGCCGGGGGTCGGCCACTTCGCCGCCACTGCCCGCCTGGACGAGGCCGGCCTGACCCCTGCGATCCGCGAAGCCATCGGGCGCGGCGTTCCGTTCCTGGGCATCTGCGTGGGCATGCAATGGCTGCTTGAAGGCAGCGCCGAAGCGCCGGGGCAGCGCGGGCTCGGGCACTTCCTGGGCCGCTGCGAGCGCTTCCCCGCCGGGGCTGAGAAAGTGCCTCACGTCGGCTGGAACAGCCTCGCGCCGCGCCACATTCCCGCGGACACCCGTCTGTTCGCGGGCGTGGAGGACGATGCCTCGGTGTACTTCACCCACTCGTACTTCGTCCCGGCGCTCGGCACGTACCACCGCGCCCCTTCCGGCCCCGAGCGGCTCACCAACCCTTCCGCCGCGCTGACAAAGTACATCAAGACCTTCGCCGCCGCCGTCGAGCACCGGAACGTGATGGGCGTGCAGTTCCACCCGGAAAAGTCCGGCTCGACCGGCCTCAAGGTCCTCGAAAACTTCATGCGAGTCCCATGCTGAGCAAACGCATCCTTGCCTGCCTCGACGTGCGTGATGGGCGCGTGGTCAAAGGCGTGCAGTTCGAAGACATTGTCGACGCGGGCGACCCCGCCGCGCTCGCCGCGAAGCACGCCGAAGCCGGCGCGGACGAGATCGTTCTGCTCGACATCACCGCAACGCACGAGGGCCGGGGAACGCTGCTGGCCACGGTTGCCGCGACCGCGAAAAAACTGTTCATCCCGTTCACCGTCGGCGGCGGCATCCGGACTTCCGACGACGCCGCGGCCGTCTTCGACGCAGGCGCGGACAAGGTTTCAATCAACTCCGCCGCGCTCGCCGATCCCGGCCTCATCGAACGCATCGGCCGGCGCTTCGGGGCGCAGGCGGTCATCGTCGCCATCGACGCCCGCCGGGGCGAAGCGGCCCCGGAACTCGCCGAGGTTTACGTGAACGGGGGGCGCAAGCCTACCGGACAGAGCGCGATCGAGTGGGCCCGCGAGGCCGAGCAGCGCGGCGCGGGCGAAATCCTGCTGACCAGCATGGATGCCGACGGTACCCGGGCGGGCTTCGACTGCGCGCTTACCGCGGCTGTCTCGCAGGCCGTGCAGATCCCGGTCATTGCTTCGGGCGGCGCGGGGAAGGCGGAGCACTTCGCCGAGGTCCTGACCGCGGGCCGCGCCGATGCCGCCCTTGCCGCAAGCATCTTCCACTTCGGCGTCAGCGACGCGCGCGCCCTCAAGGAACAGATCCAGGGCAGGGTTCCGGTGAGGCTCCCATGCTGATTCCCGCCATCGACCTCATGGGAGGGCGCATCGTGCAGCTCGTCCAGGGCGAGGAGCTACGCATCGCGTCCGACGATTTCAGCTACTGGATCGACCGCTTCCGTCCCTACCCCTTGGTGCAGCTCATCGACCTGGACGCGGCCAAGGGCGAGGGCAACAATCGCGCGCTCATCGAGCGGATCGCCCGCGAGCTGCCCGTGCAGGTGGGCGGCGGCCTCCGCTCCGCCGCAC
>CAXTTW010000443.1:0-2323 GCA_964247255.1 uncultured Acidobacteriaceae bacterium | reverse complement strand
CGGGGTGGCGGTGCTGACGGGAACAACGCCGGTCTGGGCGGGGAGCATATAGTCGCGCGGCGTGTGGGAGTAGGTGACCATCTGCGCGCCGGACACGGCGGATGGGGCGAGGGTGTAGTCGTAGCCGTGGAAAAGAAAAGGGGTGGTGTCGCCGTCGGGCCCGTAGGCCAGCCCGAGCGGCTTGCCCGCGATCGCCGCGGCCTGGGTGTCGGCTGCCGCGTTCAGGGCGAGCAGCTTGTCCGCATCGCGATTGACGAGCGCGAGCAGCGAGGCGAGCAGGACCGTGTTTCCCGTGACGCGAGTCCGGTAGCTCTTGAGCATGTGCATTTCGACCAGCATGCAGGGGCGGTTTTCGAGGATCATCGCGCCGCAGGAGTAGCGGGGCGGGTCCGCGAAGTAGCCCAGGCCCTTGCGGGGGTCGTTTTCGTCCGCGAGCTGGATGTAGGTGGGCGCGGCGAGGTGGCCGGGGGCGTGGTCGACGTCGCTCTGGAGCCGGGGGATGACAGACTGGCTGAGGTAGGCCGCGAGCGCCGGGTCGAGGTCCGGCCCGTGGTCGATGGCGAAGGTGACGTCGTACTGGAAATCCGCGCCGTCGGTGACGTGGTTGTCGACGAAAAAGTCGGGGAGCCAGCGCTCGAACATGGCCCAAAAAGCCTTGGTTTCGGGCGTTTGCGCTTTCAGGTAGTCGCGGTTCAGGTTCAGGTTGGTGCCGTTGCCGCGCCAGCCCATCCGTTCGGGGCCATTCTGATTGATGCGGGTGTACGGGCCGGAGCGGGCCAGGCCGTCGGCGTTGTAGACGGGGATGAAGACGAAGACGGCGCGGCCGAGCAGCGCGGCTTGTGTTTTCGTGATGACCATGTCGCGGAGCAGGGCCATGGAGGCGTCCTTGCCATCCATCTCGCCGGCGTGGATGGCGTTCTGCACGAGCACGATGGGCCGGCGAGCGGCATGCAGCGCGCCAGGGTCGAACAGTCCGTCGCGGGAGGCGATGACCAGGTCGAGCTCGCAGCCTTCGCCGGTCTTGCCGAAAGGCTCGATGCGGACCTGTCCGGGTGCCGCGGCCTCGACGCGACGCAGCCAGGCCATGGTGTCTGCCTGGTCGGGAGTGGTGCGGTAGCCTGAGACTTCGGTGGGGGTGCGCCAGTCTTGCGCGTGGGCGGCCAAAAGGAGCAGGAGACAGAAGGCGGCGACGAGACGGGAAAACATGGCGCGAGTGTACCGCGAGCGGGAACGATCCGGGCCTGAGCGCTCAGGCGCTGGGGTGTTCGCTCCAGCCGAAGGCGTTGCGAAAGTGCTCGAACTCGGGCTTTTTTCGGCCCTTTGAGAGATACACCGACAGGATGTCGAAGCGGGAAGAGGTGCCGTCCGGGAACTGCCGGATGTAGTATCCGGCGAGCCTGCGCAGGCTGCGGCGCTTTTCCAGGTCGACGGCGCTCTCCGCCGGGGCGAAATCACGCTCCGACCGGGTTTTGACCTCGACGAAGCAAAGCGTGCCGCCCTCCCAGGCAACCAGGTCCAGATCGCCCGGGGCGCGGCCGGTACGCCACCCGAAAGCGATGACCGTAAAGCCGGTGCGGCGCAGATGGAAGAAAGCCGCTTCTTCGCCACGGACGCCTATCTGCAAGTGCTCGGGGGCTGACTTGCGCCGGGCCGGCAGGCGGTCGATCAGGGAAATGCTCGCGGCCCATGCATCCGCGCGCCAGGTTGCCGGAAGGAGGCCCATACACCCGCAAGTGTAGGGAAGGCCCGGCAGCCCGGCAACGGTACCGAGGTCACTTGACTCTACGAGCCGCTTTCGGCCTTCTGCTCCATATAGTGCTGGATGTGCTCGTAAACGTGGTCCGGGAAGTTCAGGTCCTTGTAGACATTGCCCTCATCGGGATCTTCGGGGTTCGGGATGATGGGGAACTCCTGCTCCTTTTGCCAGGCCAGGATACGCTCGCGCTTGGGCGGGTTATAGTCCTTGCCCTCGAGCTGCCGGACCAGCAGGTCGGCCTGGGACTCGGAAAAATCCTTGTCCTTGGCCAGAATGGCCTTAAGCTCAGCCTCGTCGAGGAAGTGCCGGGCGACCATGGCAAAGGTGAGCCGGCCGTAGTGGCCGATGTCCTTGCCCGCCTCCAGCGACTCGATGAGGTGCGCCATCATGCCATTTTTCTTCAGTTCGTCAAGACCGGTGCCAGTAGTTTTCGCCATATGTTCTCCTTAGGATGCGAGCATAGGCAGGGCTGTTGCAAAAGAAAAAGGCCCGCTCGCGAGCGGGCCCCGTGAAGTGAATCAGAACTCAGCTGGTCGGCCGCGCCTTGGTTTGCAGAAACTGCGCCGG
>CAXTTW010000442.1:0-2329 GCA_964247255.1 uncultured Acidobacteriaceae bacterium | reverse complement strand
TCGGCGACGCCGCGCCCTCGTACCTGGAGCCCACCCGCGAGTACCACATGATGGTCATCGACACGCGCGCCCGGGTCGCCCGAAGGGTCGGCCGCGTGCCCCACTTGCTCGCGCTGCCGCTGGTCGAGGGCGGCTTTCTCGACGTGGAGCAAGGGAAGGGCAAGCAGTGGCGGGTGATGGTGCGCAGCTTCGCGGGCGGCGAGCCCCGCCCGGTCGCTTCGATCGAAAGCCCGTGCGAGCCCCACTTGCACGCCCTCTCGCAGCAAACGTTTTTGGCCTCCCTTTGCCTGCCCGTTTCGACCGACCACCTGGTGCAGGCCTGGTCGCTCGACGGCAAGAAGCTGTGGGAGCAGGTGTGGCAGTCGCGCTTTACCTGGGGCACCTACGGTTACACGCAGGCCGGCAACCGCTTCGCCTATGGCACGGTCGAGGTCAACCACGAGCTCGCCTCGCTCGACCCGGTCGATGAAGCGTCCATCGTCGGCCAGCCGGTCGGGGTATTTTCGCTCGCGAGCGGCAAGCTCGAAACCGTGGTCGACGCCTCGCCGATCCTGACCGCTGGCAACAACTTCGCGCTGTCGCCCGACGGCTCGCGTTTCGCCGTGCTCCGCAATGGGGCGATCGAGGTGTTCAGTTTGCCCCGCGCGGAGGCTCCCGCCGTCCATCCCGCGCCCCGCGCGGAGGCCGGCGCGGCCGAACCACTCCGGCTTACCCCGAACGAACCGTAGCATGACTCTCGAGGTCCGCCCGGCTTCTCTTCTCCCTTTGCCGGCAACGCAGAAGAAGCAACCGGCCATCCACATTCGCGAAGGCATTTTCTGTTCCCGCAGTTGCCTATCGCCCGCTCACTAGTCCCGTCCTCAGAAAGGCTTGATGACAAACGGCTCCATCCAGCTCCCGGAGGGCGTTAGCTTCACCGCTCTGCAGACCTTGGCGGTCCGGGCGGCGGAGTCTGCGCGATCGGATGCGCTGTTTCGAGATCCCTTCGCTGAACGGCTTCTCGCCCTTATCGAAGACGAGCAGGGCGGGGTCGTCGATGCTCAGGGCAAGCGGGGCTCATTGCGGTTCAGCAACGATTTGGCCTGGCTGTTCGGCGACTATCATGCGATCCGCACTCACTATCTCGACCAGCGTCTCCAGGCCGCTGTCGAGACCGGCCTGACCCAGATCGTCTCGCTGGCCGCCGGCATGGATGGCCGCGCATACCGTTTGCCTTGGCCGGAGGGCACGAGGTTGTTTGAGGTAGACAAACCCGAGCTGCTCGCCTTCAAGCAAGTCTTGGCGGACAAGGCGAAGCTGCCCTGCCCCGTGGAGCTGGCCGGGGTGCCGGCGGATCTGAGAGACGACTGGATCACGCCGCTCAGCGCGGCGGGCTTCACCGGCGAGCGCCCCACGGCGTGGCTGGTGGAGGGCATTCTTCAGTACTTCAGTCCCGCTGAAGCCGATACCCTGCTCGCGAAGCTCAGCCGCGCCTCCGCGCCGGGCAGCCGCCTGCTCACCGTCTACGGCGTGGGTGACTACTTTCGCCCGGCTCGTCTCGCGGGTCGCGATGCAGCGTCCGATATGGACGCTGTAAACCGCATGACGCAAACCGGTCCTCTCTTGCCGCCCGAGGAGTGGCTGCCCCAACATGGCTGGGAGCCGCGGACCACCACCGTCGCCGCCTGGGCTGAACGCCTCGGCCGACCCGTGCCTCCCGGAATGAACCCTAACGGGGGCGGGGCTGCGTTTTACTTAGTGGACGCGCTTCGCTCATGAATGTCTGGGTCCGCTCGCTGCCGCCCTGCACGGCTCTGTTTCTGGCGGCCGCCGTCTTTTTTCGCCGCCGCCGCCCCCTCGGCCCTAAACTCGCTTTCGCGGCAAGGCTCGCCGCCGTCTTGCCCCTCGTCGTTTCCGGCACGCTCCACCTCCTTAACCCGGTTTTGTTCCTCCCGCTGATCCCGCCGCCGTTCCCGCAACGGCCCTGGCTGATCGTCCTCACGGGTGTGCCGGAGCTCCTCGGGGCGGCCGGCCTGCTCGTCCCCGCCACCCGCAAGCCTGCCGCGCTGTGCCTCGCGGTCTTCCTTATTGCCATCTTCCCGGCCAACATCCACGTCGCCGGCCAAACTGTCGGCGGCCTGCCTATGCCCTCCGTCCCCGTCCGCTGGACCATGCAGGCGGCTTATATGCTGCTGATCCTCACCGGTGCCTGGGGCCTGCCCGCGTACAAGGGGCGAGTGACGAGTCGCGAGTGACGAGGGAACACCGGAGCTGCAGATAAGTGGAGAGTGGCGAGGGAACACCGGATCTTCATCGCTTGTCACTCGCCACTTGCCACTCCATCTTGTAC
>CAXTTW010000441.1:0-2350 GCA_964247255.1 uncultured Acidobacteriaceae bacterium | reverse complement strand
GTACAGCGTCTGCGCGACGGCTGCGGGGCCTCGCGTGTCGCTCAGCGCCAGCACCTCCACTTCGAACTCGCCGCCCTCGTTCTTGATCCGGAGTGTGTCGCCCGCCCGCACGGGCCGTGTGGCCTTGGCGCGCTGGCCGTTTGACTCGACGCGCCCCAGCTCGCAGGCTTTCGCGGCCAGGTCGCGCGCCTTGAAGAAGCGGGCCGCCCAGAGCCACTTGTCGATCCGCACCTCCGCCGTCGCGGCGGCTTCAATGTTTTTCGCCATAATCGTTAACGGTTCAGCACCGCGATGCCGATATTAAGGTAGAGCGCGAATAGACAAGAGGCGAGAAAGGGCGTGAGCAGCCAGCCGGCCAGGGGGTTGGCCTTGAAAAACGGCCAGATGGTGAGCACCACCGAGAGGATCAGGACGAGCAGATTGTAGATGGCGGGCCTAGGCGAATGCATGCCGAAAAAGACGCCGACCCACGCAAAGGTGTTTAAAAGCTGCACCGGCCAAAAACGGATACCGTGCTCCCGGGCGAGCGAGGGCTTGCTGCGCCAGGCGACCCAGGCGGAGAGCGACATGAGTACGAGCAGGACGAAGGCGGCCGGCCCGAAGACGGCGGCCGGCGGGGCGAACCAGGGCTGCGTCAGGGTGCCGTACCAGCCGTGCAGGCCGTCGACCGCAAACGGCTGCGCCAGCGCCGCGACGCCGAACGAAGCGGCGAGAAACGCGGACAGGACCAGGTTGCTCGCCAGCCGCGAAGGGCCGGGGCGGTCTTTCGAGTCGGAGCCGGAAGAGGGTCCGGAGTAGAGACCGGGCATGGGCCCAGTATGAGCAAGGAGCACGTCCGTTGCAACCCTCGCCGGGGATGAGACGATAACGGCATGGTGTGTGGGTGATCGGGCGGGCGCGGCGCGAGGGCAAGCGGTTCACTAATCCGGTTCCGACATCGGTGGGCGGTCTGTCGACGGTGTTCAAGGTGCTGCCGCAGTTCGTGTTCAACCGCGCGGAGCGGGAGCCGAAGCAGCGGCTGGGGCCGTTCCGGGCCGACCCGGCCGTGTACGCGGCACCGCCGGCGAGCGGGCTGCGGGTGACCTGGTTCGGGCACTCGTCGATGCTCGTCGAGATGGACGGTGCGCGCGTGCTGGTCGATCCCGTGTGGGACGAGCGCGCCTCGCCTCTTAAATGGATGGGGCCGAAGCGCTTCTACCCGCCTTGCCTGAAGCTCGAAGACCTGCCCGGGCTGGACGCGGTGCTGATCTCGCACGACCATTACGACCACCTGGGCGAGGCGACCGTGCGGAAGCTGGCCCGGCTCCAGCCCGGAGTGCGCTGGGTCACGGCTCTGGGCGTGGGGGCGATCCTGCGCGGTTTCGGCGCAGCGGAAGTCACGGAGCTGGACTGGACGGAGGAGGCCTCGGTCGGCCCGCTGCGCCTGACCGCGCTGCCGGCGCGGCACTTCTCCGGGCGCGGCTTCCACAACCGGTTCGGGACGCTGTGGGCCTCCTGGGTGCTCGCCGGGCCCCGGCACCGGGTGTTTTATGGGGCGGACTCGGGCGAGTGGGACGGTTTTGCGTCCATTGGGGAACAGTATGGCCCCTTCGACCTGACGATGCTGGAGATCGGGGCCTACAACGAGCTTTGGAAGGACATCCACATGGGCCCGGAAGGGGCTTTGCGGACGTTCCGGCAGATGGGGGGCGGCCTTCTGATGCCGATTCACTGGGGGCTGTTTGACCTGGCCCTGCACGGCTGGCGCGAGCCGATCAAGCGGCTGTGGGCGGAGCCGGGGGTGCCTCTGTGGTCGCCCGTGCCGGGGAGCCCCACCGAGGTCGCAGAAGGGATGGAGGTGCGGTCGAAGTGGTGGCGGGTTTAGAGCAGTGCCAAGAAGTCATCAACCGTCAGGCCTGCTGCGCGATCCACGCCGCGTAACAAGCCGACCGCAATCTCCTTATGCTGTGGGATGGACAGGTTGGCTTTCTCGCCCGGTTTACTCATCGTCACATGGCTGCCGACCTGATTGGAGACTTGCCAGCCTGCTTTGCCGAAGGCCTTGACCGCTTCCTTGCCCGAGATGTTTGCGAGTTTACCCATGCTGCTATCGTGTGACGGAGATTATCGGGGTCCAAAGTGCTACACGGCAACAACCAACCGGGCCCGCTCCGGCGCAATTCTCTGCACGGCCTTCTGGTCTTCTGCCCAAAGCCAGCCCGTGATAGCTTCCTTGATGTTTTCGAGTGCTTCCTTCTCGTCGCGGCCTTGTGAAAAGCATCCAGGGAGAGCCGGGCATTCGGCAACGATCCAGCCGTCCTCGGACGGCTCAAGCAGAACGTGGAACATCATGGCTGAGCTCCTTCTCCAC
>CAXTTW010000440.1:0-2352 GCA_964247255.1 uncultured Acidobacteriaceae bacterium | reverse complement strand
ACCGTGACTTCGACGTTGACGTTGTCCTGGGTGCTCTTCGAGAACGACGGCGCTTCCACGGTGACGGTGTAGCGGCCGGGGTTCAGGCCGGTCACGGTGTAGGTTCCGGCCGAGTCGGAGACGGTCTTGGTCGCGACCTGCGTGCCGTTGTTGACAATCGTCACGGCCGCGCCGGGAATGATGGCACCGCTGATGTCGGTGACCGTGCCGGTGATGCCGGAGGAGGCCTGCGCGAGCGCGGGCGGGGCGCTCAGCAGCAGGGCTGCCGCCGTCAGCAGCGCGGAAGCGCGAAGGGCGGGACAAGCGAGGACCGTGGTGCGGGCGAGTCGAGAGAAATACATTGTAGAGCCTCCAGAATGGCCGCCAAGGCGGGCCGAAAACGGTGAACGGGTTCTATGCGAGCCGCTTGAATGGGCTCTCGGGTGAAAACGTTTCCAATGGACGCTAACGTTACGGACTCGCGCGCGTCCCTGTCAATTATTTTTTTGGGGGAGTGAGCACCCCGTCACTGCCCGCGCAGAAAGGCGGCGATGTGCTCGTTGAGGAACCGGGCATCCGCCGGGCTCGCGCCTGCCCCGGCGGGATGGCCGTACACCGACGGGATGGGCAGCAGCGTGCCATGGGCGAGGTACTGCGCCTCGTAGCGGGCATCCTCGACCGGAAAGTACAGGTCCGTCGCGGACGGCATGTACAGCACTTGTGCCTGAATCGACCGGAGCGCCGCAGGCAGGTCGCCGTGGAAGCCCGGCGTCTGGCCCACGTCGTGCCGCTCCCACGTCCGCAGCTGGAGGATTAAGTTATTGGCGTCCGCGTTGGGGATGAAGTCGGTCCGCATCTTCTCGATTACCTGGGCCAGGGTGGTCCCGGCGGGGTAGTCCGGGCGCCAAAGCTCCTCGCGCCACCACTGCTGGCCGTAGAGCCAGGCGGTCCATACCAGGTTGAAGGCCTCGATTCCCTTCTTCGGCTGCGCCGAGTAGTTGCCGTCGTTGAAGACCGGGTCGGCCTCGATGGCGGCGATCTCGCTCTCGTTGCGCACGATGCCGTGGCCGTAGGTCTTCGCCGTGCCGGAGGTGGCGACGATGCGGTCCATGTACGCCGGGTAGCTGACCGCCCACTGGAAAGCCTGCTGCGCGCCCATGGAAAAGCCGATGACCGCCTGGAGATGCTTGATGTGCAGCTCGTCCACGAGCAGGTGGTGGACGGCCTCGACGTTGTCGCGGATCGTGGTGACCGGGAAGCGCGGGCCGTGCAAGGGCTCCGGCGTGTTCGAGGGAGAGGACGAACGGCCGTTGCCGAACTCCTCGCTGGTGACCAGGAACAGCTTCGCCGGGTCGAGCGCCTTGCCCGGGCCGATCAGCCACTCGTAGCCGTGGAGGTCGGCCATGTAGTGCGAGGGGAGCAGGATGGCGTTGTCGCCGGCGGCATTCAGGGTGCCGTAGGTACCGTAGACGATCTTCGCCTCGGGCAGCACGACGCCCGACTCGGTCTTAAAAGCGTGAAGGACAAAGGTGTGCTCGGTAACCGCCTGGGCGAACGCGGCGGCGGGTAGAAGCAGAAGGCAGAGCAGAAGAGCTTGCATGGGGCGGGTCTCCGGGTTGTCGGGGCGTGCGCCCATGCTACGGCAGCGCCCGTGTTTTCTTGACAGCCCGCGGCTGCGCCGGTACGGTTCTCACTGCCCATGCCGCCGAAACCTGCCAGCACGCTCAGGCTCGTCCTGACCGACGTTCAGTTCCTCATCCCCCTGGCCGTGCTGCTGCTCGGCGTTGGGCTCCTGTGCGCGCTCAAATGAGGCGCGGATCGCTGCACGGCCTGGGCGTACTGTGCGGCCTGGGCGCGGGGGTGTGGCTGGGCGCGGCGGAAGCGCCGACCAAGCTGGTCGACTCCGGCCTGTCGCCGTTCGCGGTCTCGCTATGCATGGTTTTGGGCGTGTTTACCGCGCGCTGGACCTTCCCTACCCTGCTCAAGGGCACGCGCTACGTGCTCACGGACCTTCTCGCCAAAAAGCACCTGATCGCGTGGGCGGTGCTGGCCGGAGCGCTGTGGGCGGTGGCGAACACGCTGACCGTCTTCGCCGTGCGCGACGTGGGCCTGGCCGTCGCCTTCCCGCTGTGGAACGCGAACTCGCTGTTCGGCCTGCTGTGGGGCCGGTTGCTGTTCGGCGAGCTGCGCGGGGCTTCGGGCTCGACGATCCTGCGCGTGCTGCTGGGGGCGGTCGCGATCGCGGTCGCGGCGATCCTGCTCGGCCTCAGCACGGCGCACGGCTCGGGCGGCGGCCCCCGCGCCGTCCAGGGCGTCGCCGCGGCGCGCGGGGGCGGGGTGCGCGGGGGCGCCATGTTCATCCCGGACCGCAAG
>CAXTTW010000439.1:0-2358 GCA_964247255.1 uncultured Acidobacteriaceae bacterium | reverse complement strand
GCCGCGCCAGTGCGCGCGTCCGCTCCGGGGGTGCGTTATGCTTGCGCTCTGGGGGTGTCTATGCAACGCGTCTTCAGCGTTCTGATGGGTGTACTGGCGGTGGCTTTGGGCGGCGTGCTGCCGGTCCGCGCTCAAAAGCCCTTGCCGCACGCCCACATCTATCCTGAGGTGGCGGCGGCGGAAGGCGACATCGCGTCCGCGCTCGCGACGGCCAAGCGCGAGCATAAGCGGGTTCTTCTGGATTTCGGAGGAGACTGGTGCGGCGACTGCCAAGTGCTCAACGTGTACTTCCACCAGCCTGAAAACCTCGCGCTGCTCGACAAACACTATGTGCTTGTCGACGTGAACGTCGGCCACTTCGACCAGAATGTCGACGTCGCGGGCAGGTATGGCATCCGCCTCGACAACGGCGTGCCGCAGTTGGCGGTCCTGACCTCGACGGGCAAGCCGGTCGTCGAGCAACACGGCGAGTTCCGCCAGATGCGCGACATGGAGTCTTCTTCGGTGCACGAGTTCCTCGAAAAGTGGAAGTAGGCGCATCTGAACCACCGGGAGACCTGCGATGGATAAGGTGGCGGTGCCGGAAGAGCAAGTTGTGCCGATGGACGCGGTGGCGGCCGGGGTCGAAGGGCTGAGAATTGCCTTCGTGAACGTGTTCGGGGTACGGCACGCGGGCGGCAGCTGGACGTTGGTGGACGCGGGCTTGCCGGCGACCGGCGGCATGATCCGTCGCTGGGCGGAAAAGCACTTCGGCGGCGCGCCGGACGCGATCGTTCTAACGCACGGTCACTTCGACCACGCGGGCGGCGCGCCCTCGCTGGCCGAGGATTGGGATGTCCCGGTGTACGCGCACCCACTCGAGTTTCCGTATCTGACAGGCAAGAGCGAGTATGCGCCGCCCAATGCGGGGGCGGGCGGCGGCTCCATGAGCCTGCTTTCGCCGCTGTACCCCAAGGGTCCCATCGACTTGGACGGCCGCCTCGTGCCGATGGGCGAGGGCGCGCTCGCCGGGGCTATGCCGGGTTGGGAGGTGCTGCACACACCCGGCCACACGCCCGGTCATTGCTCGTTGTACCACGCGGAAACGCAGGTGCTGCTGGTGGGCGACGCGTTCTGCACGACCAAGGCGGAAAGTTTCTTTGAAGCCGCGATCACGCAGCAGCCCGAGCTCCACGGGCCGCCCGCCTACTTCACCTCCGACTGGGCGGCGGCGCAGGACTCGGTCGAGCGCCTGGCGAAGCTCGCCGTGTCGACCGTCGCGCCGGGGCATGGGAAGCCGCTGGCCGGCTCGGGTCTGCAGGCGGAGCTGCGGGAGCTGGCGCTGCGCTTCCGGGCCGTCGCCGTGCCGGACAACCGGCGCTGACCCTCCTCCCCGCTGCTCTACACTGCTGAGAGCGCGCGCGGGCCTATAGCTCAATCGGTTAGAGCAGCGGACTCATAATCCGTTGGTTCCAGGTTCAAGTCCTGGTGGGCCCACCAAGCTTCCCCTCTGTTTGCATTGCCGAAAGCTCGCCACAGCGCCGTCCGGCGATCTGGCGAATACGCGCGCGCGCGCGGGTAGATTCACTCCGTTTTCATTTGCCAACGCCCGTCCGCTCTCGATATAGTGAGGCTATAGATAACCGAGTAAGGGTACAAGCATCTTTGCGGGGCTACATTCGGCGGCCGACGGTTGTGATGTGCAAGTCGGCTCAATGCGCTCCCGGCCTGCCGCAGGCCGCTCGGAGCGGACGGACGAAACGACCGGGGAGGTTGGGCCATGCCGCGATGGAAGAGAGAGCTGCCGAGCACGAACAATCCGAGACGCCTGCGCCGTTGCGCGATGCGCATACTCGGCCTATCTCCGAGCGTCATGTTCGACACGCTATGTCCAGGCGTCTCCCCCGGGCGCAAGCGAAGCCTTTACCGGCGCATGGGTAGATAAGTTAGGTCGACATCAGCGAGCAGCGCCGAAGCGGGAGAGCCCCCCCTTTGTTTCTAAGTGAATCGCACCTAAATCGAGTTCGGCCGCGATAACTGGGCGGCGGGTATTTCGTTTCGGCTCACGCAGGAACTGCGGACAGGTATTTTCCCGGAAGGCGGACAGGAACTGATGACGGACACGACCGAAACTCTCGTCGAAATCGCACGCAAGCGGGCCGCGAACGAGCCTGAGCGGACTGCGTACACCTTTCTGGAGTTCCATCCCGAGCGCCGGGAAAGCGCGCTGACCCATGGCGGCCTGCACCGGCAGGCGGCCGCGATCGCGGCCCGTCTACGCGAACAGGTCCGGCCCGGCGAACGGGCCCTGCTGCTGTACGGGAACGGCCTGGAGTTCGTCGCCGCGTTTTTCGGCTGCCTGTATGCCCGGGTGCTCGC
>CAXTTW010000438.1:0-2358 GCA_964247255.1 uncultured Acidobacteriaceae bacterium | reverse complement strand
CGCGGGAACAGCGTTCGGGCACCGAGGCGCAGATCGAGGTAAAGCCGACCTACGGGCTCACCGACGATCAGGTCGAGACGATGATCCTCGACTCGTTCGACAATGCCGAAGCCGACTTCGAGCAGCGGCAATTGATCGAGGCACGGGTGGAGGCGGCGGACATTCTGACGCGGGTTGGCAAGGCCAAGACGCACCCGGTCTGGGCGCAGCTTACGTCCGAGGAGCAGACCGAGGTCGGCCTGGTCGAGAATGAGCTGCACGTGCTCAAGGAGGGCGAGGACCGCAAGGCGATCCGCGCGGGCATCGAGGCGCTCGACAAGGCCACACGGCGGCTGGCGGAGCTGATGATGAACCAGACCGTGACCTCCGCTCTGGGCGGGCAGACCATGGCCTCGGCCGGGGAAAAACTGGGCGACGGGCCGACCGCGCCGCACCCCTTTGCAAAGGCGGAGATCGAGTAGGATGGGCGTATGAGCGCGAGTGAAAAGCTGTCGATCGTCGGAGACGTCCGCAAGGGGTTGCAGGACTCTCTCGCTCCGGAGATGGGCGAGGTGAAGGCGAGACTTCAGACGCTCTCTGATGGGCAGAGAGCGATGCGGGAGGAGATGCGTGAGGGCTTCAAGGCGCAAGCCGAAAGCCGGCAGGAGATGGAAGCGCGCCTGCTGAGGGAAATCAAAGATTCGGAAGACAAGCTGTTGATGCGCATACAACTCGCGGAGGCGAACATGCGGGGCGACGAGCAAACTCGCATCGCCGAGGGTGCTCTGCGGGAACTCGAGCAGCTCAAGCGGGAGAAAACACAATGAGCCTGAACGAGAGCCACGCGCTCGACGGGCAGGAGCAGGCGCAGTTCGATCTGTCGAAGCCTCCGGCGGAGAACATGGTCCGGGTTACCTTTCAACCGGAAGGCAAAACAGTCGAGTTTGCCTTCGGCACCATGCCCTACGACCACCACGGGCTGCCGATGTCGTTCCTGGACGTGGCCGAGAACTACGGAATCTTCCTCGACCATGCCTGCGGCGGCGTGTGCGCGTGCACAACCTGTCACATCCACGTGAAGGAAGGCGAGCGCGGCCTGAATGAGGCGAGTGAGGAAGAGCTGGATCGCATGGAAAAGGCGCCGGGGCTGCAGCTGAACTCGCGCCTGGGCTGCCAGGCTGTGATCACCCGGCCGGGATCGTACACCGTCGAAATCCCGAGCTGGAATAAGAACTACGTCTCGGAAGGCAAGCCCCTCACCCTGAGCGAGAGCAAGTAAGGAGCATTCCATGCCGCAGCAGATTATGTGGAGCGATGCCGAAGAGATTGGCATCCAGCTCCAGGAAAAGCACCCGGAGCTCGACCCGCTGAAGGTGCGCTTTACGGAGCTGCACACCTATGTCACGAAGCTGGACGGCTTCGCGGACGACCCGGGGAAGTCCACTGAGTCGAAGCTCGAAGCGATTCAGATGGCCTGGTACGAGGAGTGGCAAGAAGCGAACAAGTAGCTGTTCGCTGGTTCTGGAACGATCCATCCTCGAAGAGGATGTAACAAGCTTCTCGCGCTCCGAGACTGCGTGAGGAGCGATCGAGGAGAGACCCGCTTCTCGCGCCGGCCTAAGGATGGGCAGGTCCCTCTCGATTCGCGCTCCGGGCAGTGTCTGTCACTACCCCCAGAGAGCGGTGCGGCATTGTTCCCAGTCTGACTCTACGCGACATACTTCGGTACAAGGAGTGGCTCGCAGGCACCTAAACGCTTCTACGTAATGTCCTCGGTGTCGAACGCCGGGGTAACGGTCCGTTTGCGTTGGCCGGCGCGGACCTCGGTGGAGACAAGTTCGCTGAACTCCGCATCGAGGTCCAGCTCGCCGTCGATGGTGCTCGGGAGCTCCTCCTGCTCCTCCAGAACGGCCAGGCCGGAGGAGGCCTCGACGCTTTCAAGCAGCACCACCGCGTGGGCCTGCGCGACGTGGTCCAGGTTCAGGCCTTCGGGAGTTTTCGCCTTCACGCTCACCAGTGCCGGCATCACGTCGAGCAGGATGGCGAGCCGCTCGCGCAGGTCGTGGGCGATGGGGGCGATCTTGGGCCGGGCCAGGACGAGCGTGCAGTCGACGTTGACGATGCGGAAGCCGGCGTGCTGAATCTCTTCGAGCGCGAGATTGAGAAAGATGGAGGACTCGGCGTCTTTCCAACGCGGATCGGACGGTGGAAAAAAGGTGCCGATGTCGCCGGCCGCGACCGCGCCGAGCAGCGCGTCGGTGAGCGCGTGGAGCAGGACATCGCCGTCGGAGTGGCCGGCGAGGCCTTCGGGGTGCTCGATCGCGAGGCCGCCGATGCGGAGCGGGACCCCTGCCTTGAAGGAGTGCGAGTCGTAGCCTT
>CAXTTW010000437.1:0-2367 GCA_964247255.1 uncultured Acidobacteriaceae bacterium | reverse complement strand
GCAAGGCACCGCCAAGCCTTTCCACAACGAGCACCAGTTCGGCGGCACCGTCGGCGGCCCCTTCCTCAAGCACGACGCCTACTTTTTCTTCAGCTATGAGGGCTACCGCCAGGTTTTGCCGGGCAGCGTCGTCACCACTGTGCCCACCGCCGACCAGTTCCCGGGCGCGGACGGCACTGTTAACCTGACCAACTACCTCGCCGCCACCGGCCGCAAGAACGGCATTTTCGACCCGCTGACGACGGCTTGCGCGATGCAGGGCACCAATGGCTGCTCCACCTACGGCCGCACCCCATTCGCCAACAACACCATCCCAGCCAACCGCATCAGCGCGTCCGGCCTCGCCATCATGAAGCTTTTCCCGGCCCCTAACCGTGCCGGTTATATCAACAATTACGTCTTCAACGGCAAAGACCGCTACAGCTACAACATGCCCATTGCCCGCGTCGACTACAACTTCAGCGAGAAAACCCGGCTCTACGGCGTCTTCGCCTACTGGGCCGGCAACGAGTACCGCAACGGCAACGGCCTGGTGGGTCCGGCGATCACCGGCAACATCAACAACCAGCGCTCCAGCCTGACCCAGGTTCTCGACCTGACCCATACCTTCAGCCCCAAGATCGTCGGCGATGTCCGTCTCTCCTACAACCGCTTCTACCAAATCCAGCCCGACGGCACCGTGCGCGTGGGCCTCAACACGCTCACTGCGGGCGATCTCGGCCTCAACATGCCGCAGCTGCCCACGACTAAAAACAACTTCGCCCCGGAGATCAGCCTCGGTGATAACCTGCCCGGCGTCATCGGCAACACCGGGGACCCGTTCATCTTCGAAACCTACGATCTCGGCCCCTCTATCACGCAGACTCTCGGTAAGCACGCTCTGCATTACGGGGCGGAGTTCTCGCTCTACCACGCCATCTCCGGCGGTATCGGCCAGCCGAACGGTAACTTCAGCTTCGGCACCGGCTTCACGCAGAACAATCCTTTCCAAAGCGCACAAGACGGCTCCGTCGTCGCCGACCTGCTGCTCGGCTACCCCGGCGGCGGCAGCGTGCAGTACTCCTTCGCTCCGTACGAATCCTACAACTACTACGGGGGCTACGTTCAGGACGACTTCAAGATCAAGAAGAACTTCACCATCAACGCAGGCCTGCGCTGGGACGAGGAGCTCTCCCCGAAGGAGCGGCACAACCGCCTCCTGGCCGGCGTTTGCCTTACCTGCCCTAGCCCTATCTCCAGCCTCATCCATAATCCGCCCAACAACACCCTGCCCAACGGCGCTCCTTTCGTCAACCCCATTACCGGCGCGGTTCAATTCGCGAGCGATAGTTATTCCGCCTACGCCAACAACACCGCATACTGGCAGCCGAAGATCGGTGCCTCTTGGAGCCCCAACCGGAACTTCGTCATCCATGGCGGCTATACCATGAGTAAGGCGCTCGGCATCGAGCTGGGCGGCGCATCGGCCTGGAGCCAGAATACCAACTACCAGGCTTCACCCGACGGTGGCCTCCACCCTTACAACAGCTTCCTCACCGGCAACCCCTACCCCAACGGCTTCATTACGCCGCCGCAGACCTCGCAGGGGCCGCTTACGCTTGTGGGCACCGGCTTCGGCATCGACCAGCGCAACCGCAAGATACCCATCGTCCAGCAGTACACCTTCGGCTTCGAAACAGAGCTTCCCTTCCAGATGGTCGCGAACGTGGCCTACTTGGGTTCGCACACCTTCAACCTTCGCGCTTCCAAACAGCTGAACGGCATCAGCGCCGCGGACTTCGCGAAAGGCCATGCCGACCCCAACTATCTCGATCAGCAGGTGCCGAACCCTTTCTACGGGGTCCTGCCGAAGACAGTCGACGAGGGCGCGAACCCTACCATCCAGGCCCGCATGCTCATGGTGCCGTACCCGCAGTACAACGGCAATCTCTACTCCTACGACGATGCGAGCGGCTACAGCAACTACAACGCGCTGCTGCTCAAGCTGGAGAAGCGCCTCTCCGGCAACGGACTCTTCATCAAGGGCGTCAGCTTCCTCGGTTCGTTTACCTGGTCGAAGCTGGAATCGGCTACCGGCTTCCTCAACAACGGCGGGGCAAGTCTGGTTGACCCCTCGCCTTACTACGCGATCGACGGCGGCGACCGGCCCTGGGACTTCGCCTTCAGCGGTCTGTTCGGTCTGCCGGTCGGCAAGGGCGGCCTGCTCTTCACCAGTGCCCACGGACCGGTCGGCCTTGCCGTCAACGATTGGCAGCTCACCTGGATTTTCCAGAACGACGGCGGCTACCCGATCGGCTATCCGAGCACTTATAACTACAACTGCGGCGGCAACTACAACATTCACCCGGCGCAGAAAAGCTACAAGAG
>CAXTTW010000436.1:0-2367 GCA_964247255.1 uncultured Acidobacteriaceae bacterium | reverse complement strand
GAGCTATTGGCGCTTCTATCCTGAACGGAAAGCAACTATGCTTGCGCCTGTAGACCTAGCTTGTCTCAAAGTAGTAGATGTCCTGGGCGATCGCAGTGATCCCGACAATCTCGAGCCCTTCTCCGAAATCGTCACCCTCTTTGGGTTCCGGAACGGTTACTTTCTTGAACAGCAGGCCGCATTCGTTGTCCGAGTTTCCAGTGCGAATGACGCGAATGCCTTGCGGACTGCGGACGATAGCCGCCAGATGAAGGGCGACGAGCTCCGCCGCGATGGCTCTTGCTTCCTCTATCTCCGAGGCAGTAAGGCCAGTCGCAGCGACCAAGTTGCTTGACGTCTTACCTTGCGAGTTTGGCAGGAGGCCCACTGCCCCCAAAGGTGAGAAGGTCGTGATTGTGCCGCGCTGAACAAACGTGTCGTTGATTCTGAGATCACCCGGCACTCCCCATTGAGAAACGATGCCGACTCTGCCTGCCGTGAGGAATCGCTTCACGAGGGCCGACACGCGCCGATTCTGATCAAGAAAAGACCTGACTCGTTCAGTGGCGCAAGGTGGCCCGCAATGAAAATCATTCGCCATCTTCGGCGTTTGTGAATCATCGAGCCCTGCCGTGGCTCCAGCATAGCCGAACAGCACATTGCGAATGTCGGAGGCATGCTTCCCATCCGCGTGCCGAACCTCAAAGTCGAGAGGAGCGTACGGCTGGGTAAGGCCGGTGAACTTACCAATATCCTTGCTGACCGGAGCGGCTTGCAGCTCTATGTAGCGCTGAGCCAAGGCTATTTCTTGCCTCGTGACCTGCGCTTCAGCGCTGCGATGGGAGCATGCAGTGAAGCAAAGACCAAGCGCGACGATGCGAAGTGAGTTCCCGACTGAGATTTGCAAGGCGTTCTCCTGGCTGCGAAGCGAGCGTTAGGCTTGGGATATTACAAACCACCTCACGATAAACCAGGTAATTCAGGCAAGAGTTCGTTTCAGCAATCTCGGGTTCCTCTTGGCCAGCGTCAGCACCAGCTCCCCGAACAACGTGTTCGCCCAGGCGAACCAGGGCCGGGTATACCGGCTCGCGTCGTCCATCCAGAACGACTCGTGCATGAAGTGCGTCCCCGCCGTGGTGTCGCGCAGAGTGCGCAGGCAATTGAAAGTTTCCGCGTCATCGGTCGAGGAGAAGGCGCGGAAGATGATCGCCATCGGCCAGATCCAGCCCAAACCTTCGTGCGGGCCGCCCACGCCCTCGCCCGCTTTACCCCGAAAAAAGTACGGGTTGTCGGGGGAGAGCACGAAATCCCGCGTCCGCTGGTACACGCCCCGGTCGCCCTCCCCGACGCAGCCCAGGTAGTCCATCGAGAGCAGGCCGGGGGCGTTCGCGTCATCCATGCGGAGGGTGTTGCCGTAGCCGTCCACCTCGTAGGCCCACATGCTGACGCCCTTGCCGGGGATGTAGGCGTGTGCCGCGAGCGCCCGCGCGACCTCATCGGCGAGCGAGGCCCGTCATCATGGACGGCGCGGGCCAGCTTGGCGAGCTGCCGCAGCGAGCGCATCGCGAACAGGTTCGCCGGGATGAACAGCGGGTAGATGCACGCATCGTCCGAAGGCCGGAAACCGGAGAAGATGAGCCCCACGGGCCGGGCAGGGTTGCCGTAGCCGTCGAGCGGGAGCGAGTCTGTCGGCGCGTAGGCGGCGCGCTGGAAACGGTACGGCCCCGGACCGGTTTTGCGCTGCTGCTCGCGAAAAGTCTTGACGACTAGCGCGGCGGCCGCCCGCCATTGCGCGTCGAATGGGGCGGTCGAGCCCGTGGCCCGCCAGAACCCGTGCGCCAGGCGCAGCGTGTAGCACAGCGAGTCGACCTCCCACTTGCGCTCGCCCACGCCGGGCTTGAGGTCGGTGTGGTCCCGCGTCGACCACTCCAGCGGCTTGCTGGAGGTGCTCGGCAGGAAGGCGTTCGCGTAGGGGTCGAGGAGGATGCACCGGGCCTGCCGGCGGATCACGCCCTCGATCAGCGCGGCCAGCTTCGGATCCT
This sequence comes from uncultured Acidobacteriaceae bacterium, assembly GCA_964247255.1. Taxonomy (GTDB): domain Bacteria; phylum Acidobacteriota; class Terriglobia; order Terriglobales; family Acidobacteriaceae; genus EB88. The sequence goes on along the minus strand of CAXTTW010000436.1, from coordinate 346 downwards.
GCTTGCAAAACGGAAGATATGGCCACACCTGCGCGGACGAGTCGCGCAGCCACATGGCGTCGATGTCGCCGGTGATGACGAAGGTGTCGGGCTTGCCCTCGTACAACCCCGGCGTCACGGTGGTGTCGAGCGTGTTCGGCAGGCAGTTCGCGAAGATAAGCGCGAGCTCCGGGTCGGCGATCTGCTTCGAGACCACCGCGATGGCCTGCTCGACAGCCGGGGAGGTGAAGCGGCGCTCGCCCGGCGCGGGGCGCTTGTCAAGCACGGCTTTCTTCTCGGGCGCGACGGCGGACTGGGCGAAGGCGGGCAGCCGGGCGGCGGCGGCGAGTGCGGCGGCGGACTGGAG
>CAXTTW010000435.1:0-2373 GCA_964247255.1 uncultured Acidobacteriaceae bacterium | reverse complement strand
CAGCATCGTCAGCACAGTCAACCTGAACACATCGCCGATCACCCCTGTGGGTTCGGGAACGCCGCGCGAGATCCAGTTCGCGCTGCGGCTCGAGTTCTAGCAGAGCTTCGCTCGACCTCAGAAGAACCTCGGCGCTGTGCACGACGTTGGCTCCTCGGAAAAACAATCAAGAACAAGCGCATGGACGTGGAGTGGGTATCCCAATGAAACTTTTGGTGATTGAGGATGAGGGCAAAACGGCCCGGTTTCTGAAGAAGGGCCTTACGGAAGCGGGCTTTGTTGTCGATGTCGCCGCCGACGGCCAAGATGGCCTGGAGCTGGCCAAAAATCTCGACTTCGACCTCATCATTCTGGACATCATGCTGCCAGGTCTGGATGGATGGCAGGTGTTGACAGGCCTGCGACGGGCGGGCAAGAGCACACAGGTTCTCTTTTTGACTGCTCGGGATGCCATCCACGAGAGGGTGCGCGGTTTTGAGCTTGGGGCGGACGACTACCTGGTCAAGCCGTTTGCCTTCTCCGAGCTGCTGGCCCGGGTGCGCTCTCGCCTTCGCCGGACACCGGTTCGGCAACAGGATGTGGTCCGCATGGCTGACCTGGAGATCGATCTCTTGCGGCACCGCGCCACTCGCGCCGGGCAGCGGCTTGAGCTGACGGCCAAGGAGTTTCTTCTGCTCTCCCTCCTCGCGCGCCGCGCCGGTGAGGTCCTGTCGCGGACCGTCATCGCCGAGGCGGTCTGGGACATGAACTTTGACAGCGAAACCAACGTCGTCGACGTCAGTGTGCGCCGGATGCGCAGCAAGCTGGACGACCCCTTCGCCTCCAAGCTGATCCATACGGTTCGCGGCTCCGGCTATGTTCTGGAAGCCGAATAGGCTCGGGCCGGGCGGTTCGCGCATCTGGCATACGTTGGCGTTTCGGCTCACGGCAGGCTACGCTTCGGCTGGTCTGCTTTTGGTGCTGCTCGCCACGCTCAGTCTTTACCTGGTCCTGGTATCGGAGCTCAATAAAAGCACCGAACTCTTCCTGAAAGACAAGGTCAACGTCCTGCGCACCCTGTTGCGGGAGCGCCCCGAGGATACAGACGGCCTGCGGGAGGAGGTCGAGCTCGAATCGGCCGCCCGCCGGTACGAACAGTTCTATATCTGCCTGCGGGATGCGCACGGAGAGCCGTTGCTCATGACTCCCGGCATGGCGAACCAGCTGGACCTGCCGAAGCTCGCGAATCTGTGGGCCAGGCACGGCGGGGCTGTTTTTCCCGTGAGAGGAAACAACGGCAAAGCCTTCCGTGTGATCGTGGCCACGGCCAACCTCGGGGACACGCCGGGGCGCCCCATCACCGTGCAGGTGGCGGTGGACGTTTCGCAGAAAGAGGCGTTGCTGCGGCGCTTTCGGCTGTGGTTTTGGGTCACCTCGGCCGGCATGCTGGTACTGTTTCCCCTGGTGGGCTACCAGATCGCCCGACAGGGCATTCGGCCCGTGGAGGAGATCGCCGCCACCGCCCGCCGCATCACCTCAACCCACCTCGGGGAGCGCATCGCGGCCGAGGGCTACCCCTATGAGCTGGCCTCGCTGGCCCTGACCTTCAACAACATGCTTGCGGGACTGGAAGACTCCTTCGAACGGATCTCGCGATTCTCCGCCGATATTGCCCACGATCTGCGGACGCCGGTCAACAACATTCGTGGCGAAGCGGAGGTGGCGCTGGCGCGCGCTCGCAGCATTGAGGAGTATCGGGAGGCGTTGGAGTCGTCGCTCGAAGAGGCGGTGCGCCTGTCCGATCTGATCGGCAATCTCCTTTTTCTGGCGCGGGCCGAAAGCCCACTCACCCACCTGCGGCTGGAGGTCGCCGATGCCGCCGAACTTCTCGACGGCGTGCGGGAGTACTACGATGCCGCGGCTGCCGACGCCGGCGTCGTGCTCACCAGTACCAGAGGCCAGGAGCCGGTCACGGCCGTGCTCGACCGCACCCTGATCCAGCGCGCGGTCGGCAATCTCGTCTCCAACGCGATCGCGCACACACCGCATGGCGGACAGGTAGCGATGCAGGCACGTTGCGCCGGGACCCACATCTTGATCGAGGTCAGCGACACCGGGGTCGGCATCCCTCCAGAGGCACTGCCGCGCGTCTTCGACCGTCTCTTTCGTGTCGATCCATCCCGCTCGACCGCCTCGGGCGGAACCGGGCTCGGACTCTCCATCGTTCAGGGAATCGCCCAGCTGCACCGGGGAGGGGTGGAGATCGCCAGCAAGCCCGGGCTTGGCACTCGAGTCACGCTTCGCCTGCCGGCTAAGGGACGCCCAGACTGAGTCCGAACTGAGTCCAAAATGAGCCTGGACTGAGCTTATAGCAGAATCCGTTCAGGTGTACCC
>CAXTTW010000434.1:0-2390 GCA_964247255.1 uncultured Acidobacteriaceae bacterium | reverse complement strand
GGCCGGGGGCGCGGCTCTGTTCTGGGGCAGGGTCGAAGAGGTCACGCGCGTGTCTCCGCGCCGGTTGCCGGTTTCTCCCGTTTGTCGTTCAGCTTGCGCAGGGCGCGTTTCGCAGCTTCCTGCTCTGCCTTTTTCTTGGTGCTGCCGGAGCCCTGCGCGAGCGGCCGGACATCGGTGTCGGCCTCCGTCGCGGCGCGCACCTCGACGACGAAACGCTTGCGGTGGTCCGGCCCCAGCTCGGCCTCGACGAAGTACTCGGGCTGTGTGCTCCCGCGGGCCTGCAAGAGCTCCTGCAGGGCGGACTTGTAGTCGCCAATGGCGTGATGGGACTGAAGCTCGCGGTGCAGCCGGGCGGCTTCCGGCTCGACGATGATGCGCTCGACAAAGGCCCGGGTTTCTTCAATGCCGGCGTCCAGGTAGATCGCCGCCGCGACGGCCTCCATGCAGTTGGCCAGCAGCACGGCGCGGGTGCGTCCGCCGTTGCGCTCCTCGCTGCGGCCCAGGCGCAGCCAGCGGCCCAGCTCCAGCCCCAGGCCCACCTCGCCCAGGTGCTTGCGGCTTACGAGCGCCGCGCGCAGGCGGGTCAGCTCGCCCTCGGTCGCGCGAGGAAAGCGCCGAAACAGCGACTCCGCCGTGAGCAGGCCGACGATCGCGTCGCCCAGGAACTCGAGCCGCTCGTTGTCGCCGGTGGCGGCGTCGCGATTTTGGCCGCCGTCGGCCAGCAGTTGTTCGTGCCGGAGCGAGCCGTGCGTCAGGGCTTCTTGCAGCAGGCGCGGCGTCACAAAGCTGTAGCCCAGCTTCGTTTCCAGCTCCCCGATTTCCGTTTCCGGCTGCGGCACTGTTTCACCTGGTCCTTGATTGGATGAGGAAATCACCTACGGCTTGCTGTCCTCGCTTTGCGCCGCGTGTGGCAGTGCGAACGGTGCCGCCAGGCCCTTCTGCGCCGCGGCCAGGGTGTCCGGCTGGCCGTCGCGCATGTTCATCGCGGTCTTGTACTCGGCCAGTGCGTCGGGGCGCTCTTCGCGCACGTCCGCGATACGGCCCAGGTAGATGTGCGACCAGGCCAGCAGGCGCGGGTCCTCAGTCAGGCGGATGGTCTCGTGGAAGTCGTTGGCGGCTGAGTCCACGTCGCCCTTCAGCAGCCAGGAAAGCGCGAGCAGGTAGTTGGCGCGGGCCGGGTCGGCGGTGTGGTCTTTGAGCGCCTGAGCAGCCAGCCGGCTCGCGCCCTCCGCATCATTCGCCTTCAGCTTGGCTTCCGCCTGGTCCAGCGCGCGGTTGCCGGTGGAACTCCGGATTACGTCCGAAGGGGCCTGCTCCACGAAGGTGACCTGCTTGGCGCGGTGCACCTGCGCGTCCACGTCCATGCCATAGACCATCGGACCGATGGCCTCGCGCAGGCTTTCCGGGTTGGCGGCGAAAACGCCCATCTGCTCGTAGAAGTACTGCGTCAGCACGAAGCCTTCGGTCATGGCCGCATTCACGGCCTTTTGCCGGACTGCCTCGGCCTGTTGTTGCCGGGCTTGCCGGTCCCGGTCGAGCCGGGGCAGGTCCGCGCGCGCCGCGCCGGCGGGCATTACGAAGGGCGTCACGCCGGTGTCCATGGTGCGGGCCTCGACCGCGCGGATCAGCGACTCCGCGGTGAGCGAAACGATGTCGGCCCGGTACTGATACTCGAGCGGCGCGTCGCGCACCGTCTTGAGCAGCGGCAGGAGGCGGTCGAGCGAGGTGGCGTGGGCGTACAGAAGGGGCTCGATCTCGTAATGGAGATAGGTGTGGCGCACGTCGTGCAGGCGCACTTCGCCGTTGACCGGCGAGGCGACCACGACGTAGTCCGACCCGTACACGCGGGCGTTGGTCTGGCCCGGATCGAGCAGCGGCTCCAAAACCACGAGAAAGCGCCGGTTCTGGTACGAGGAGACCGGCAGCTTGAGATAGATGTTGGCGTCGAGCGTGAGCCGGGTCAGCGGATCGTGCAGTTTCGCGACTTCAGCCTCGTACTCCGGGTGAAAGCGCAGCCAGATGAGGTGCAGATCGACCTTCTGGGCGAAGTTGCGCAGGATCGGCAGGATATCCAATACCTGCGTTGCGTCGGGCGGCAGGTCCGGCTGCTCGACCGAGGGCGCGAGCTCCGGAGGCGGCGTTAGATAGAGCGCCAGCGAAACGTACTGGGCCAGGTCGCGCGAGCCCTCGTAGAGCCGATGGCCGTTGATGAAGGTACACAGCTGGTCGCGGGCGGCCTGCGCCTCGGGCGAGGCCTGGACGGCGCTGTTGATGGCCGAGCGCACGCGCTCGCGGACCGGGTCGGACTGCGCGAGCCCGGCCGAGTAGCCGCAGGCGTTGAGCGCGGCGGCCACATCGAACAGGGCTTCGCTGGTTTGGAGCGAAACGGA
>CAXTTW010000433.1:278-2391 GCA_964247255.1 uncultured Acidobacteriaceae bacterium | reverse complement strand
TTGGTAATGCGTGACCTGGCGGATGCGGTAACTACGTTCCAGTTGTTGTTCGTTTTCGGGCTTTTGGTCTGAGTTCGGCATGGCCGCGTTTGTCTCCATGGGTAGGCCTTGGCTGCGGACACGCGGCGAGCCAGGCCGGAATGTTGTCGCCTGGCCCGTTTGCTTACAGGGCGGAGATGCGACACCTGCATAGATGCGCATTTCTTGCTCTGTGCAAACACCCACCAGCAGGAACCAGGAGAGAAGCCCTACTCATTCCACTGGATGCCGAGGGTTTTCATTTTGCGATAAAGATGGGAGCGTTCGAGGCCGAGGATTTCTGCGGCGCGGGACATATTTCCGCGGCAGCGATCAAGCTCTTTAAGGATGTAGTCGCGTTCGTACGCTTCGCGAGCCTGTTGGAGGGTGGAAAACTCTTCGCGGCTGTGGCCGTCGCGACCGTTCATGCGGCCATCGGTGCGCTGGACGAGCATGGGAAGGTGCTTAAAGTCGATGCGCGTAGTTTTGGGGTTGAGGATGAGGACGCGCTCGATGACGTTGCGCAGTTCGCGGACATTGCCAGGCCAGCTGTAGGCGCGCAGCTGAGCAAGGGCGGACTCGGAGATTTCCATGCGCGGACGACCGTACTGTTGGCCGAACTCCAGAAGGAACTCGCGGACCAGGGAGGGAATATCTTCCCTGCGCTCACGCAGAGGCGGGACGAAAAAGGGAATGACGTTAAGGCGGTAGAAGAGATCCTCGCGGAAGTTGCCACGGGCAATCTCTTCTTCCAAATCTTTGTTGGTAGCCGCGATAACGCGAGCGTCGACGTGGACGGCTTTGGAGGCGCCGACGGGGTTGAAACGCTGCTCGTCGAGCGCGCGAAGCACCTTGGCCTGGGTTTTGAGGCTCATATCGCCGACCTCGTCGAGAAAGAGGGTGCCGCCGTCGGCACGCTCAAAGGTGCCGCGTTTTTCGGGCAGCTGATGAGGTCCGCCGGGCCCTGCGCCGTGGCGATAGCCAAAGAGTTCGGTTTCGATGAAATCCTCAGGAATGGCGGCGCAGTTGAGCTCGACGAGCGGGCGGTCGCGGCGCGCAGACTCGGCGTGGATGAAGTGCGCGATGCGCTCTTTGCCGGTGCCGGACTCGCCAAAGATGAGCACACGGCCGTTGGTGGGGGCCATGAGGCCAATCTGCTGGCGTAGAGCTTTGATGGAGACAGATTCACCGGTGACCGAGCCCGTGGTGGCCAGCTGGCGGGCAAATTCCTGGTTGTCCTCGCGGAGGTGGTGAGCTTGCACGGCATTACGCAGGACCAAAAGGGTGCGGTTAAGTGAGAGGGGCTTTTCGAGGAAGTCAAAGGCGCCGAGCTTGGTGGCGCGCACGGCGGTTTCGATGGTGCCGTGGCCGGAGATCATGATGACCTCGGGGGCGTCTGGACGCAGTTCGCCGCTCTCGTTGCGCCGGATGGCCGCGAGCACATCGAGGCCGTCGCCGTCGGGGAGCCAGATGTCGAGCAGCACCGCTTGAAAATCGGCGTCGCGGACCAGGACAAGCGCTTCGGCAGCGCTGCCGGCGGTGGTCACGGCGTAGTCCTCTTCGCGCAGGATGGCCTCAAGCGAATCGCGGATGTCGGCCTCGTCGTCGATGATGAGGACGTGCGTCATGGCAGTTGTACGTTGTACGTTCTGCGTTGTACGTGCATTGCGGTCGGCGACAGGCTGGTCATCGCGGAGAGCTCAGGTAGGTTGATCTTCGGCTCTTCTGGAGTGGGGGCGGGCAAGAGTTCAACAAGGAAGCAGGCGCCCGCGGGAGAATTTTTCTCAGCGCGAATGGAACCGCCGTGCTCCTGCACAATTTTGGCGGCAATGGAAAGGCCGAGGCCGGTGCCTCGCTCTTTGGTGGAGAAGTAAGGCAGAAAGAGCCGTTCGCGCATTTCGTCGGTCAAGCCGGAGCCGGTGTCGGCGATGCTGAGTTCAAGGTTGCCGGTATCGAGCAGCTGCGTGCGCACGGTGAGTTCGCGCAGCAGGCTGTCACTCATGGCTTCGGCGGCGTTGTCGACAAGGTTGCCGATGGCGCGTTTGAGCGCTTCAGGGTCGGCCAGGGTCGGAGGAAGATCGGCGGCCAGCCGGCG
>CAXTTW010000433.1:0-268 GCA_964247255.1 uncultured Acidobacteriaceae bacterium | reverse complement strand
TGGACCCTAGACGGCCTGTGAACATGGCCAGCGCGCTGTCGACGACGGCGTTCAGCTCGACGGGTCGAGGCTGGACAACGGGGAACTGCGCGAGGGCGGCGAACTGGTCGACGAGCGAGCGGAGGGTCTCGACCGAGGCGCCGATGACCTCGGTGGAGCGATGGATAACCGCAGGGGCGCGCGACTCGATGCCGTGCTCGGCCAGCACGGGCGCGAGCCGCTGCATGTGGCGCTCGATAAGCTCGGCGTTGAGCGATATGGGCGTGAG
>CAXTTW010000432.1:1805-2391 GCA_964247255.1 uncultured Acidobacteriaceae bacterium | reverse complement strand
CCGAGGATGCGACGCAGATCATCAGCTTTTATAAAACCCCTGCCGGCAAGAACCTGCTCGAAGTTACCCCGGCTCTGACCCAGGAGGTCCAGCAGAACGCGCTCAAGCAGGCGCAGACCACCTTCCAAGCCGTGATGGAGCGCCACAAGACGGAGATTGAGACGGCGGAAAAGACCTACCAGCAGCAGCATCCCACGCCCTCGCTGGGCGGCCCTGGAGCAGCGGGTTCGGGTGCCGCGGGCACCCCGGCACCGAAGTCCGGAGCGTCCGGCACAGGCAGCTCCACGGGCACCACTACCCCGAAAAAGCCGCAGTAAGCGGCGCGCCGTTCTCGAGCCACGCACCCCTCCGCACCGGGTGTACGGGTAGGCCGGGTCCCTCGCCAGCGCACGGCCCTTGCGGTGTACAGCACCACCAAGCCCGCGCGCGCGCGCAAGTGGCCGTCCCTTCCATGGTCGGCCGCGACCCGCGGCAGGGGGCCCGAGCATCACGGCGGGCGTTGCTCGGAGTGCATGCGCGTGCCCGCCCAGCTCTAGAAGGAGCGGCTGGTGATCCTGAGCGGCAGGGCCTGGTGAGCGTGTTGCAC
>CAXTTW010000432.1:0-1795 GCA_964247255.1 uncultured Acidobacteriaceae bacterium | reverse complement strand
GGCGTGTGTCGGGTGCCCCCACCCCCGCCCTGGCGTCCCCCGGCCCCGGGCCCCCACCCGGCGCCCGCCTCGACCGCAGTCGCCATGCCGGCACCCGGCAGCTCCCGCCGTGTCAGCTCGCGCATGCAGCAGCCTCCATCCGCCCCCCAGCATGCGACCTGGGCTCACGGATCTGCATGCCACCCTTTACCCTCCCCCGTTCACCCATTACCCTTGCGCTTATGCCGACTCCACGCAAACCCCTGGTCCTCGCCATTCTCGATGGATGGGGCATCCGCTCCGATTCCGCGAACAACGCGATCGCCCTGGCCCGCAAGCCAGCTTATGACGCTCTCCTTCGCGATTTCCCCTCGACTTTGCTGCGCGCGTCGGAGGAGGCGGTCGGCCTGCCGCACGGGCAGATGGGCAACTCCGAGGTCGGCCACCTGAACATCGGCGCGGGCCGCGTGGTGGAGATGGACATCACGCGCATCGATGCGCTGATCGCCTCCGGTCGACTCGCCGAAAATCCCGCGGTGCAAGCTGCTTTTGCCCACGCCGGGGAGCATGGGCGGACGCTCCATCTGCTCGGCCTGGTTTCCGACGGCGGCGTCCACGCGCACCAGGAGCACCTGTACGCGCTGCTGCGCGCCGCCAAGGCCGCCGGGCTCACGCGCGTTGCCGTCCACGCCTTCCTGGACGGCCGCGACACCCTGCCCACCTCCGGCGCGGGCTACCTCCAACAGCTGCTGGCCCGCATGGCCGAGTACGGCATCGGCACCCTCGCCTCCGTCTCCGGCCGGTATTATGCGATGGATCGCGACATGCGCTGGGAGCGCGAAAAGCTCGCCGTCGATGCCATGCTGGGCGCGTCGGACAGCGCCTACGCCGCCCCGCTCGCGCGCATCCGCGAGTGCTATGGGAACGACGTCACGGACGAGTTCATCCCGCCGTTCACGGTGAATGCTTCCGGCGCGATCAGAGATGGCGATGCGGTCCTGGTCTTCAATTATCGGGCGGACCGGGTGCGGCAGATCACGCGTATCCTGGCGCGCAACTCCGGACTGACGAAAGACGACGGCCGCGATCTGCCGAAGATCGCCGAGCAGGACGCCGCGCTGCCCCCGCACACGCTGCCGGGCGAGCTGCACGTCACGACTATGACCCAGTACGACAAGCAGTTCACGCTGCCGCGCGTGCTCGAGCCCCAGTCGATGGACAACCTGCTCGCGAATTTGCTGGCCGGGGCGCAGCTGCGCAACCTGCGCGTGGCGGAGACGGAAAAGTACGCGCACGTGACGTACTTCTTCAACGGAGGCATCGAGAAGGCCTTCCCCGGCGAGGACCGCGTGCTGGTGCCCTCGCAAAAGGTGGCGACCTACGATCTGGCGCCGGAGATGTCGGCCGACGGGGTAGCGGACGCGGTAATCCGCGCGGTCGAGGACCCGGCGTTTCCGCTGGTGGTGGTCAACTTCGCGAACGCCGACATGGTGGCGCACTCGGGGCAGCTCGCGCCGACCATCCGGGGGGTGGAGGCGGTGGACGCGGCGCTCGGGCGCGTGTACGGGGCGCTCAAGCGGCAGGGCGGGTCGCTGTTGATCACCGCCGACCATGGCAACGCCGAGCAGATGATGGACCCGGTCGCCGGTGGCCCGCACACCTCGCATACCACTAATCCGGTGCCGTTCGTGCTGGTGAGCGAGGAGGCGCACCGGTTCGGGCTGCGCGAGGGCGGGTCGCTGCGGGACCTGTCGCCGACGATCCTGGCGCTGCTCGGGCTCGAGGCGGTGGACCTGTACCTGATCCCCTGGCCCTC
>CAXTTW010000431.1:0-2397 GCA_964247255.1 uncultured Acidobacteriaceae bacterium | reverse complement strand
TCCTTGAAATCGCACGGCAGAAGCCCGACGCGACCCGCGTGGCTGGGATGTATGCGTGGAACCAGCTAGGCCGCAGGGTGAAAAAGGGCGAGAAGGGTATCCGCATTCTGGCCCCGATGATCGGCACCCGCAAGAAAAAAGACACCGAAAATACCGCAGACCCTGCCGTCACCCACAAGCCCGTTCTGGTCGGCTTTCGTTCGGCGTACGTCTTCGATGTGAGCCAGACGGAAGGCGCAGAGCTTCCGCAGTTCTCGGCCAAGGTCACCGGAACGGTCGGCGAGTACCGCGAACGCCTGATCGACTTCCTCGCGGCTCAAGGCATCGCGCTTGAGTTCAAGGAGACTATCGCCCCCGCTCTGGGCATGAGCTACGGCGGACGCATCGCCATCCTGCCCGGACAGCAACCAGCCGAAGAGTTCAGCACGCTTGTGCATGAGCTGGCGCACGAGATGCTCCACAAAGCCGAGCGCCGCACGGCAACCACCAAGACCGTACGCGAAACCGAGGCAGAAGCAGTGGCCTTTGTGGTGTCGCAGACCATCGGCCTGAACGCTGGACACGCCTCCGCCGACTACATCCACCTGTACCACGGCAACGCCGCCCTCCTCGCCGAGTCGCTTGAAGTCATCCAGAAGACCTCAGCCCTGATTCTGTCGGCCATCGAGACACCCGCAGCCGAACAGAACAACGAAACCGTTGCGGAGGTGGCCTAATGCAGACCATCCTCGACATGCTGAAGGAGGCCGGAGGGTACCGCCCCGGCCTTTACCTCAAGATCACCAACGAGTCCTTCATGGAGCTTGTGATCGAAGCCGTACACGAGGCAGGCCCGCGCGGATTGCCTGCCCTCTCGGTTGCTCACTACGGCGAGCAGAACGGCGAGGCCATGCGCGACCCGGAGATGCTCTTCGAGCTTGAAGCCGATGGGCAACTCTGCCCCTTCTACTACCGCAACGACTATGTCGGCGTGGAGCAGTGGAGCCGGTACATCCACGAGGGCCAGCACATCACCCACCGCGCCCTCTTTATCCAGCACGTTTCCTTCGCCAAGGTCTGGGACCGCAACCTCCTGAGCCAGGGCTACGCGCGAGCATTTCGCCCGACCGAGCACATTCGCGGCTAGCCCCTTCTCCCCTCCCACCGAGCGGAGATACGAGGAGACCCGTGTGTCCGCTCCACACCTTGAACCCCATAACCCACGCTCAAGGAGAGCACCCCAATGCAGAACAGCAGCGCTTTTCAGTTCATCGCCGTAGACCAGATTCACGAGTCTGCCAGCAACCCCCGCCAGACCTTCGACGAAGCCAAACTCCACGAGCTGGCCGAGAGCATCCGGCAGCACGGCCTCATCCAGCCCATCACCGTACGGCCCCAGGGTGAGGGCTTCGAGATCGTGGCAGGAGCCCGTAGGTTCCGCGCCGCGCAGCTTGCCGAGTTGTTTTCCCTGCCCGCCCGCGTGGTCGAGCTCACCGACGGCCAATCTTTGGAATGGAGTTTGGTGGAAAACGCACAGCGCGTTGACGTTCACCCCTACGAGGAGGCGCAGGGCTTCCAACGCTTGCTTGACCTGCCCGGCTACGACGTAGCCGCTCTGGTCGAGAAGTCAGGCAAGAGCGCTTCCCACATCTACGCCCGTCTGTCCCTGTTGCAACTCATCCCCGAAGTAGCCGAGGCGTTCACCCAGGAACGCATCACGGCCAGCCACGCCAACCTGATTGCCCGGATTCCGCAGGAGCATCAAGCCGCAGCCTTCGAACAATGCTGGCGCAAGGACTGGAGCGACAAAGAGCCGCACCTGCTGCCCGCCAAGCACGTCGCAGCATGGATACAAGCCAACCTGTATCTGTCGCTTGCCGACGCGCCATTCGACCGCGAAGACTTCACCCTTAACCCCGTTGCCGGAGCTTGCACCACCTGCCCCCGGCGTACGGGCTACAACACTTCCCTCTTCCACGACGTAGCCAACGAGGGCGACCAGTGCCTTGATGCCCCGTGTTTTCAAAATAAGGTCACGATGCATATCGACCGCGAGCTTGCCGCACGTCCGCAGCTTGTCCAGATCGAGACAGCATGGCGCCACCCGAAGGAGCAACGGCCCGGAGCCTTGCAGAAGCATCAGTACCGCGAGAACCCGGATGCTGAGCCGGTATGCGAGAGCACCCGAACCGCCATCGTCGTCTTCGGCAAGCGGTCGGGCCAAATGCTCACCGTATGCACGGACCCCCGAGTGCCCCATCCACGACCCACGCGAGGCGGCACGGAGGGCCGCAGAACCCGCACCGGAGATGCCACCGGCCCCGGAAGCCGAAACGGATGAAGAAGCCGAGCAGCGCAGGGCCGAACACGAACAGCGCCGCAAGGAGTACGAGGCGGAACAGGCCCGGAGGCATGAAC
>CAXTTW010000430.1:0-2400 GCA_964247255.1 uncultured Acidobacteriaceae bacterium | reverse complement strand
CCCGTAGAAAGCATCCTTAACTACCTGTGTCACGAACTGGCGAGCGTATTGAAGCTCCCCGCATCGAAGCTCGAACCAGATGTGGCGCTTGAAGAGTACGGAATCGATTCGATCTTGGCGATGAAGCTGACGACCCGTCTGGAGCAGTCGTTTGGCTCTCTCCCCAAAACGCTCTTCTTCGAATACCAAACGCTGCGTGAACTGGCAGGATATTTCTCAACCGCGCATGATGCACGCGCTACGGCTTTGCTATCGAGGCCTGAAGACCCGCGGCAGGACCTCTCTGCGAAAAACGCGCCTGTGTTGGTGGCCCGGAATAAACGGGGAAACCGCATCCGGTTCCGCAACTATGGTGCGACCGGCACAACCGCAAATGAGCGGATTGCCATCATTGGGTTAAGCGGGCGGTATCCGGAGGCGGTAGATGTCGAGGCGTACTGGGCCAATCTGCGCGCGGGCAAGGATTGCATCGTTGAAGTGCCGCCGGAGCGCTGGGACTGGCGCGAGTACTTCAGCCCAGACCGGACCGAGAGCGGCCATCACTGCAGCAAGTGGGGAGGGTTTATCGCCGGAGTGGACGAGTTCGATCCGCTGTTCTTCAACATTTCGCCACGAGAGGCGGAGATGCTAGATCCGCAGGAGCGCCTGTTTCTGCAGCACGCGTGGATGGCGATGGAAGATGCCGGCTACACGCGAGCCGGCCTGCGCGCCGCCGCCGATCCGGAGCTTGTCGGACAGGTCGGGGTGTACGCCGGAGTGATGTACAGCGAGTACCAGTTGTTCGGCGCCGAAGCGGGCCTGCAGGGCCAACGACTGGGCGTCGCCGGGAGCTTTGCCAGCATCGCCAATCGGGTCTCGTACGTGCTGAACCTGCAGGGACCCAGCCTGACGGTGGACACCATGTGCTCGTCGTCGCTGAGTGCGATTCATCTGGCGTGCCAGGACCTCAAGCAAGGACGAACCCACCTCGCCATCGCCGGCGGCGTCAACGTCACCATTCATCCCCACAAGTACCTGATGCTGAGCGCGGGCCAGTTTCTGTCCGGCGACGGGCATTGCCAAAGCTTCGGAGAAGGCGGAGACGGCTACATCCCGGGCGAAGGCGTGGGCGTGGTGATCCTGAAACGCTTGTCGGAGGCCGAGCGCGCGGGCGACCACATCTACGGCGTGATTCGCGGCAGCGCCCTGAACCATGGCGGCAAGACCAACGGCTACACGGTGCCGAACCCACAGGCGCAGGCCCAGGCAATCCGGCGAGCGCTCGCCGAGGCGGCCACCGAGGCCCGGCACATCAGCTACCTCGAAGCGCACGGAACCGGCACCAAGCTCGGAGATCCGATCGAGATCGCAGCCCTTACCCAGGCGTTCGCAACCAAAGAGACGGGCTTCTGTCAGATCGGGTCGGCGAAGTCCAACATCGGGCACTGTGAAGCGGCGGCGGGAGTAGCGGGGCTCACCAAAGTGTTGCTGCAGATGCAGCATGCCGAGATTGTGCCGTCGCTCCATTCGGCCCAGCTGAACCCGCATATCGAGTTTGAAAAGACGCCGTTCCAAGTCAACCAGACGCTACGGGCGTGGCAGCCGCCGGTCGTGAATGGCCGGACGTTGCCGCGCCTGGCCGGCCTTTCTTCTTTCGGCGCCGGTGGCTCCAATGCACACATGATCATCGAGGAGTACCGGTCGCCGCTACCGCCGCGGCGCTCCTCCTCCGAAGCAAGCGCCATTCTGCTGTCGGCCAGAACGGCGGAGCAGTTGGGAAAGAAAGTTGCCCAACTGCTCGCGTTCGTGCGCCCGCGCCGGGACACGCTCGATCTCGCTTCCGTGGCCTACACACTGCAGGTGGGCCGCGAAGCCATGGAGGAGCGCGTTGCCTTCCTCGCGAGTTCCGTTGACCAGTTGATCGACCAACTCGGCTACCATGCTGCCGGTGAACGCCAGGGGGACGGCGTGTATCAGGGACAAGCCAAGCGCAGCCCGGAAGCCTTGTCGCTGTTCCAGAGTGACGCCGATCTGCAGGACCTGGTCGCCCGGTGGATGACGGAAGGCAGACTTGCCCAGCTGGTCGACTTATGGACCAAAGGACTCGCGCTCGATTGGAGCAAGTTGTATGCCGGCCGCCCCCAGCCGCCACGCACCAGTCTGCCGACCTATCCCTTTGCCCAAGAACGCTACTGGCTTGATCTTCCCGCCACTCACTCATCAGTAAACGCCCGCACAAGTGCACAACTCCATCCGTTGCTCCACAGAAACATTTCGGACCTGAGCAGACAGCAGTATGTCAGTACCTTTACCGGAGAAGAGTTCTTTCTCGCCGATCACCAACTGAGCACGGGGGGCAACACCTTCCGAAAGATTTTTCCAGCGGTCGCTTATCTTGAGATGGCCAGGGCAGCTCTTTCA
>CAXTTW010000429.1:0-2421 GCA_964247255.1 uncultured Acidobacteriaceae bacterium | reverse complement strand
GGCAGCGAGACACCGGCCGCCATCGCGAGCCAACGCCGACGCGAACGCACCCTCACCGCGCCTTCTTGTCGTTTTGCGTCGTTTGGTCGTTGATGCGCTGCCAGGCTCGGATTTCCGCCGCGTCCACCACCGTCAACACCTTGGCCGTGAACTTGCCGTTCAGCTGAGCCCCGCTCGCGGTAAGCCCGTCGCCTACCTCGATCTCTGGCAGCGTGATGCTTTGGTGGCGTTTGCGAAACGAAGTGTCTTCATCCACGGTGACCGTATTGACGACGCCGTCGGGCCGCTGGATGACGAGCGCGGTTCCATTTTTCGCGGTGATGGTCCCGGCGAGCCAGGTCTTGCCCCACTGCGTGCGCCGCTGGTCCAGCTCGGCCAGCTCCGCCGCGTCCACCACGGCGACAAAGACCGCCCCCAGCGTGTGCTTGTTCGCGTCCAGCTCGCCCCCGGCGATCACCGTGTCGCCGGCCTTGGCGGCCCCGGCGCGCGCGGCTTCGGCGTTTTTAACAAAGTGCGTGTTGGCCCCGGTTTGCACCTCGTAGACCGTCCCGCTTGGCACTTTCACGAACACGGAGCCGCCGTCCGTCCGCGCCACCGTCCCCCGGATCGCCTGGAGCCCGGCGATGTCGAAGGCGGAGTCCTCCTGCGCCGGGGCAAGCGCGGGCAGGGCGCAAAGGGCAGCTGCGAAAAGGGTGCGGAGAACAGGCATCGGTGTCGGGGGCTCGCTCAGGTATGACGGTCCGGACCGCGAAAAGAAGCGCGCGCGGGCTCGGGAAACGATGCCTTCAGTTTAGCTTGGTCATCAACGGCCGGCGCGCTCCGGTTAAATCCACCTCGGGAGCAACACAAGCCCGCCCTTGTGCTGCTAAGTTAGGACGGACCGGAGATGCCGCCCATGGCCACAGCTGTACAGACCCCTCGAGATGCGAGCCTGCTTACACAGCTGTGTACCGTGCGCCGGCAAAGCCTGGCGCTGGCCTCCCCGCTCACCCCTGAAGACATGATGGTGCAAAGCTGCCCGGAGGCGAGCCCCGCTAAGTGGCACCTGGCCCACACTTCCTGGTTCTTCGAGACCTTTCTCCTTCGTGAGTTCCTCCCCGGCTATCGTCCTTTCCACCCCGACTTCCACTGGCTCTTCAACTCCTACTACAACGCCGTGTCGAACCAGCCGCAGAAGAAGCTGCGCGCTTCGTTTTCGCGTCCCAGCCTCGACGCGATCCTGGACTACCGCTCCCACGTCGATGCCGCGCTGGAGAGCTTGTTCGCCGAGGAGGCGCCCGAGGAAGCCGAACGCCGCCTGATCCTGGGCCTCCACCACGAGCAGCAGCACGGCGAGCTGCTCCTCACCGACATCAAGCACGCCCTGTGGTCGAACCCGCTCCACCCGGCCTACCGCGAAGAAGCCTTGCCCGAGGCCGGAGCGCCCTCAACCCGCCAGGCGTGGACCCGCTACGACGAAGGCCTGCGCTCGATCGGCCATGCCGGCCGCGGTTTCTGCTTCGACAACGAGCAGCCCCGCCATCGCGTGTGGCTCGACCGCTTCGAACTCACTACCCGCCCGGTGTCCTGCGGGGAGTACCTGCAGTTCATAGAGGACGGCGGCTACACCCGCGCGGATCTGTGGCTCTCCGAGGGCTGGGACGCGGCGCGGCGCGAGGGTTGGGACGCGCCGCTCTACTGGCACCGCGATGCCGACGACTGGACGGTGTTTACCCTGCGCGGCGACGTGCCGCTGGCCAAACTGCTCGCCGCGCCCGTGTGCCACGTGTCGTATTTCGAGGCGGATGCCTTTGCCCGGTGGGCCGGGGCCAAGCTGCCGACGGAGGCGGAGTGGGAAACCGCTGCCGCCGGCGAGCAACCCGATGCACGCGACCTGCTTGAAGGCGGCGCGCTGCACCCGCTCGCGCGCATGACTGGCCCCTTGGGCGGCACCTGGGAGTGGACCGCGAGCGCCTACTTGGGCTATCCCGGCTACGACGCCGTACCCGGCGCGCTGGGTGAGTACAACGGCAAGTTCATGGCGAACCAGATGGTCCTGCGCGGCGGCTCGGTCGCCACGCCGGCCTCGCACATCCGGCCCACCTACCGCAACTTCTTCCCCACGCACACTCGCTGGCAGTTTTCCGGCATGCGGCTCGCCCGGCGCTGACACCCAACCCTCTCCTCCCGATCGGACACCCATGACCGCACAAGCCGTCGCCCCCGCACGCGAAACCGTTCTCGGCGCGGAGGTTTTTCGGGGCCTTTCCGCCCGCCCCCGCACCCTGAGCCCTTGGCTGTTCTACGACGAGCGCGGGTCCGAGCTTTTCGAGCGCATCACCTTGCTGCCCGAGTACTACCTGACCCGGACCGAACGCGCGCTGTTCGCCGCGCATGCCGCCGAGATCGTCGCCTCGGCCTCCGGTGGGGAGCCGCTCGCGC
>CAXTTW010000428.1:0-2424 GCA_964247255.1 uncultured Acidobacteriaceae bacterium | reverse complement strand
CGCCGGCGCGGTCTCGTGCGCGGGTGGGGCGGGAGCGCCCGCGGGTGCGGAGTTGCTGGTCGAGGTGACCGGTCTCGGCTCGGTGCGCGAGGCCGCGGCGGCTTGGCTCGGGGACACGGGAACCCCTTCGGCCATCCAATCGACCGGATGGGGCGCCGATCTGTTCACCGTCGAGCCCGTACCGGATTTCACAGTGGCTTTCTGGCAGTGGGCCGACCCGCTCCGGGGCAAGCCGGCCGCGCTCGAAGGCGATCTCGTCGCCGCCGGGATGCGTTTCGCCGTTGTTCTGGCGCGCTGGAATGCGGTAATCACCGACCGGTTGCTGCAGGGCGCGATGGACTGCCTCCTGCGCTCGGGCGCGCGGCGCGAGGACGTCGAGATTGTCCGCGTCCCCGGCGCTTGGGAGATCCCCGATGCCGCGCGCAAGCTCGCCGCGACGGGACGCTTTCATGCCATCGTGACCCTGGGCGTGCTCTTGCGCGGCGAGACCGCCCACTACGAGGCGATCTACAACGAGGTCGCGCGCGGCATCGGCCAGTCTCAACAGGAAACCGGCGTGCCCCATGCCTTTGGCGTGCTGACCTGCGAAACGCTCGAACAGGCCCTGGACCGCGCGGGCCTCAAAGCGGGCAACAAGGGTTTCGAGGCGGCCTCGGCCGCGATCGAAATGGCCTCGCTGCACGCGAAGATCGAGGCGGCACAATGAGCTCTTTTTCCGCCTTCCCCCTTCAAGGGGTACGCCCGTGAGCCAGCCGACCGGCAAACGCCGCAAAGCCCGCGAGCTCGCCATGCAAATGCTCTTCCAGGCCGACGTGGGCAAGCAGTCGCCCGAACAGGTGCGCAAGGTCTTCTGGGAAGCCCGCGACGAGGTGGAGCCGGAGATCCGGGGCTTCGCCGAGGACCTGTACCGCGTGGCCAACGTCAAGGAAGAAGAGATCGCGGAGCTGATCGGGAAGCACGCGCAGAACTGGACCATGAAGCGCATGCCCGCGGTGGATCGCAGCGTGCTGAAGCTGGGCCTGGCGGAGCTGCTGGGCTACCCCGGGACGCCCGCGCCGATCGTCATCAACGAGGCGCTCGAGATCGCCCGCCGCTACTCCGGGCCGGAGTCGATCAACTTCCTCAATGGGGTGCTCGACGCCGTGGCCCGGTCCCGGCGGGAAGCCTGGCAGCCCGCCGAGGGGCGCCGGGGATGAGATTTTCACTCTCGGCCATGTGCCCTTCCTTCACCCGCCACCCTCTCCCCTTCACCCTTGCTTTCCTCCTGCTCGTCGGCTGCACGGAGCACGCGACCGAGGCCGACAAGGCGGAGGCCGCGCACACCGCCGCCGTGCGCCAGCAGCAGGCGGATGAGGCAGTCGCCGCGCGCAAGGGCATTCAAGCCGCCGAAGCGCGCCTTGCCGAGCTGCCGCCCCCCTCCAAGGGCCGTTACCTCCAGGTCCATGCGGCCGAGGCCTGGAACAACCCCTTCCTGGTCGTCGGGCGCAAGAGCATCGCGCTCCGGGTCGTCTTCCCGTCCGGCCTCCAGAAGCTGCCCAACAACGTGCTGCCGCAAACCGCCCTCATCCCCGCCGGGCCGAACAAGCGCGAGCTGTCCCTGCGCCTGATTGACCTGCCGGAGGCGCTCGCCGCCCTCGGCGAGGAGAGCTGGCCGTATGGGCGGGTGGTCGCGGTCGAGGAAGACCCTGCGACCCCGCGCCGGGAGCGCCCGCAGATGCGCCGCAACGTAGAGGCGGTGATGGCGATGCTGAACGATCTGGACGTTGTAGCGAACGAGTGGCCCTACGGGGCGCGGTAACTCGAACCGCGGGCGAGTTGCTCATGTTGATTCCTGCTTAATGCGAGTACAGCTCAAAGAGAAAATTTGTTGCGTCCTGTATGCCCTTAAGATCGTCCGCATTCTGAAGGAAGATGTGCTCGTAACCTTCCATGGGCTGCTGAGTAACAGCGTTGTAAGCGAGGATTTGTACCTGATGTGGCTGTCCAAGATTGTGTACTTTATACTGGACGATTTCTATGCAGCTGTCGCGGCTAGGGCTGTACTCGAAGAAGTAAGCTTTCACGGTTTTAAAGATCGCCGGACGCTTCCTTGCTGTAAAGCTCATGTTGGCTTTGACTATTGAAGTGCACTCTTTTTGTTTCGACATCATGTCAACAGCTTGAGCGCGAGTTGCTGACGTTAGAGCTGCCGTGAAAACGTACGCTGCCATTAACGTCTGCGAGATCGTCATTCCAATTTGTATAACATCCTAGCCGATCAGCAGAGAGCCAAAATTGGAGCAAAAGGTTGAGCCGTGTGACTGCTAGCATTCTCCCGTGAGCTCCCCCGCGTTCCCCATCCTCCAAACCGGCCCCGCGCGCGAGCCATTCGGCGCTGGCGCGGCGCTTGAGGCGGCGCTCCGGCTCGCGGTCCGGGGCGAGGTG
>CAXTTW010000427.1:0-2432 GCA_964247255.1 uncultured Acidobacteriaceae bacterium | reverse complement strand
CCCCGGCACGGATATGCCTGGCCACGAGTACCTGCCGGACAGCGCTGTCGAGGCGATTGCCGGATACGTCGCCGCCGGGGGGCGCTAGCGCGCGCGTTCGACCTGGCTCATCGCGCATCGTCCTGAGAAGCGCAGCGATGGAGGACCTGCGTTTGTGTGTGATCAGGGAAGAGAGGATCCCCGGAGGCAAGCGCTGCCGCTGCGCGCAGGAAGCTCCCGCGCTCACGACGCAGTACTTTGGTGCTCTTGATGCCCCGCGCTTCCTTGTTAACCTAGAAGGGTGAACTTCCATGCCGCGGAGGCCGGTCGCATGCCGAATCTGACATCAAAAGCCCTGGCCGTTTGCGCGCTTGCGGTCATGAGCACGGCAAGTCTCCGGGCTGACTCACCCTCGATTGCACCCTCGACCGCGACCCCCTCAGCCGCGGTGCAGCTGCCCGCGCCGCTCGGCCTGGCCTCCAATCCGCGCAAGCAGTACCACCTGCGCATGTTCCACACCCACACCGGCGAGTCGCTCGACGTGACTTATCGCGTCGGCAACCAATACGTTCCTTCGGCGATCGAGATGCTCAACCGCTTCCTGCGCGACCATCGCACGGGCGACGTCGCCGACTACGACCCGCACGAGTTCGACGTGCTGTACGGCATTATGAGCAAGCTGCGCCGGCCCAACGGCGTCATCGACGTCGTGTGCGGCTACCGCACCGAGTGGAGCAACGAGTACCTGCGCGAAACCGGCGGCGGCGGCGTGGCGGAGCACTCGCAGCACACCCTGTCCCGGGCCATCGACATCAAGGTGCCGGGGGTTTCGACGCGCAGGCTCGACCGGGCCGCGCTTTCGCTTGGGGCGGGCGGAGTTGGGTACTATCCACGCTCCCAGTTTGTGCACGTGGATGTAGGACCGGTGCGCAAATGGACGTGGAAATAGGGGAGATCTACAAGATTGTTTGCAGGCTCGCCGCGCGAATGCGTCGGTCCCTGCTGATAACTGGGACTCCCAAGTGAACGCCGGTGGCGGCCACGATGCGGTCCGGCATATCGGGAACCTCGTGTCGCGAGACGCGCCCATGGCCTGGACAACACCATGGGTCAAAGGCGCTTCCGTAAACACGTGTTCGGGGTTGGAAACAGCCTGCATTAGGTAATCGTAGGCGTAGGAAGGAATGCGCCCTTTTTCAACCAGATAAACCACTTCAATCAGGCTGATCGACGAAATTACTATCTTGTCTCGATCATGGGCCGCATTTTCGATGTAGACGTGTGCCGCAGCCGAGAGCCGCGGGTCGCCTGACAAGTACCAAAGAGCCGTATGTGTGTCGGCAACGCCAGCGACCCTCAAATACCCTCACCGAAACTTCGGAACATTTCAGCGCTGTTCGCATCTATCTCCTCTGCCGAAGGACCAGGTCCGTACTTCGCCAATATGCCTCGCCCGGTGATGAAAGGAGTTTTGCGCTCTTGGGGTTCTGTTTTGGTCGCCAGTTCGCGCTCCAGTACTTCGCACACGTAGCCGGCAGGTGACAAGCCATGCGCGTTTGCTTGAATCTTCAGTGCCGCCTCAAGCTGCTCAGACAATTCGACGTTCATAAAGATCACCCTTGCCTAAGACTCTACCCGCTACTCCGTGTCCGCGGCCTCCTGCTTCGGCCGGGGCTTGACCGGGAAGGGATCTCCCGCGGCGAACACCTCTTCCATCTCTCTGTCGTAGCCGTACAGGTCGTTGAAGAAATGCACCGTCCCGTCGCCGTCCACGCGCGCTGTTTGGTAGAAGATGCGGACCGGGAGCGGCTTCTTCAACAGCACCGTCCTGTTGTCCTGCCCATCCTCCATCGCGTCGTGGATCGCGTCCGGGGTCCACTGGGGCTGGTCGCGAAGCACCCAGGCAGCCAGCTTTTCCGGCTCCTGCAGGCGAATGCAGCCGTGCGAAAAATCGCGCCGGGTACGCTGGAAGTACTGCAGCGCGGGCGTGGAGTGCAGGTAGATGTTGAGCCGGTTGGGCAGCATGAACTTGACCAGGCCGAGTGAGTTCGTCGGGCCGGGCTTCTCCCGCACTGTGTACAGGTCTTTTTCGAGTCCCTGCGGCGTCCAGTTCTCGACCGGCTTGCCCCGGCGATCGACTACCTCGAAGTTGCGCGATTCGATGTAGTCCCGGTTCGCCTCGGCCTTGGGCACGATCTCCGCCTTGATGATGGTCGGCGTCAGATTCCAGAACGGGCGAAAGACGAGGTAGCGCATCTTCTGCACCAGCACGGGCGTCTGGTGGTCCTCCTCGGAGGCCTTGCCGACCACCACCCGCATCTCGAACTCTTCCTCGTGATTTTCGTCGAAGGCTCGCAGGGTGAACTCCGGGATGTTAACCGAGAGCGACGGGTCGCCGTACTCGGCGGGCAGCCAGCGCAAGCGCTCCAGGGTGTCCTCGAGCTGCCGCGCGC
>CAXTTW010000426.1:0-2433 GCA_964247255.1 uncultured Acidobacteriaceae bacterium | reverse complement strand
AAGCCGGCACGGACGCGCGTGCGCGGCGTGTCCGCTTCCATGCGTGCCGCTCGCCCGCACGCCCCTGTGCTGCGGCGCGCGCCCCGTCGCTGAGGGCGGCCTCTGAGGCAGCCCTCGTTTTGCGTCTTGCAATCCTCCGTCGCGCCGTTGCATCCTGTGGCTTGTTTCGCGGCTTGTTTTGTGGGCTTATTTCCCGCACACGGACCCACCATTCCCGAGTTCCGCATCCCAGCACTATCTCTCACGAGGAGCCACCGCATGCAGGACGATCGCAAGCTCTACGCAGCCGCCTACGACGAAGAAGAACCCAAGGAACTCAACAAGGAAGACGAGCTCGAGGACGACCTCGACGAGGAGGATGAGGAAGAGGAAGAGCACTCGGTTTCCACCAGCTCCGACGATGATGACGACCTGGAGGATGACGAGGACGACGACGATGAGGTTCTCGATGAGGACACCCTGGACGAAGACGACGAGGACGAGGTCGATCTGGACCCGAAAGCCGATGAGCTGGACGATGACGGCGAAGAGAAAGGGGCCTCCCGGGCCCCTTCTTCCGTGAAGAAAGCACCGACAAAGAAGAGCGTGTCCACCGCGAAGAAGGCAGCCGTGAAGGCTTCGGCGAAGAAAGCTTCAGGCAAGAAGGCCGTGGCCGCCGCGAGAAAGGCGTCTGCTCCGGGCAAGAAGGCCTCAGCTCCGGCGAAAAAAGCTTCAGCTCCAGCGAAGAAGACTTCCGCCCCGGTGAAGAAGGCCGCAGCGCCCGCGAAGAAAGCCGCCGCGAAGACGAGCGCTCCTGCTGGCAGAAAGCCGTCAACAGCTGCCGCGAAAAAAACCGCTCCGCAAAAGAAAACGGCGGGGAAGAAAAAGTAGCCCTGATCGAAGCACGGTCCCATCGGCAGGGACCACGCAGGCGAACCATCCTGGGTGAAGCGAAATAGCTGCCGCCCCGCACCGTGATGCAAGCGTCGGTGCCGGATCGAGCAAGTCATCCTGAGAAGGCGTGGGAGATGTTCACCTTAGCAATCTGCCCTAAATACAAGGTCATCCTGAAGAGCAAAGCGACAGAGAAACTGCGTTCCGGCGCGCACCGAAAGCGAAAAATCGTCCGCTTCGCTAAGAATCACCAAAGATAGACATGGCGAAGAGCTTCTGACGAGCGCGGCGACGAACACTTGCTTATCCCGTCAGCCCGCTAAGGAAAGCAGTTCGTCGGCGTAAGCGCCGCCGCTTCGCAGAGAGGGTGTCAGCAAGTTTCTTTCGCATCGCAAGAGAGCGACCCGATCAAAGGCCGGCTCTACCAATCCCGTGTCGGCACCCTGGACAAGTGCACCACGCTCCATGTCGCCCGGGTCAAGCTCGAGTCGGGCCAAACCTGCGCCGCATCTTCAACCGTTTCGACGGGCCATGCAAAAGACCATGAGCGATGACCGGCCCGCGAAATGACCCATCTCCGGCTGCTCGAACACCAGACCGGAATCGAAGCGTACTGCGCTCACCCACACTCGGCTAATGGGCGCGGCATCGGATAAACGACACGCCTGCTGCGCTATTTTCTGCCTAAGGGCGAGGACCTCAGCCGCTTCTTTCAGGCCGAGCTCGTCATGATGCATTCGGCTCGCTTCTCCTAGGTGTTGCGCGAGAAGCATGTTCTTCGCTGCGCTCAGGCCGGCCCGAATTCAGCAACTCTCTTAGGTTTTCTTCGCTTCGCGGCAGTGCTTCACGCCAAAAGAACCTGCTTGGCTCTGAGGCCGGCTCGAACATCTTTCGCGTTTCGCTCGTCAGAATAGCCCACGCTTGAGCGTCGATCCGGGGCGGAGGTGCGTTTCTTCTACCCACTTCAAAAAACCACGCCGTCATAAGCACGGCATCCTGGTGGGTTCCTCAAAACGCAGGCACGTTCGGCATCTTCGTGGGGCTGAGGTCAGCTCGTCCGCCTGCGGTTCTCGCAGGCGTGCAGCGGCTTCAAAACGACAACAGCGCCAGCTTCCGCAATACTTTTCTCGCAAGTCCGGTCAGGGGCAGCGTGGGAAGCTCTTCTGGCGCGCACCACCTTTCCCGATCGGACGGCCTGCGGTCCGGAGCGCAGCGGACCACGCTCACCAGGTAATTCGTGACCGTGATGCTGTGCCGTACACGCAGAAGCGTTTCCGCCTCGTCCGGTTCCCGGTCCAGCTCCGGCAGCTCCCACATCCCGGCCATGAGGGACGCGTTGCCGGCGCGCTGGCGCAGGAGTACACGGCCGTTTGCTTCCCGCGTAAAGCCATACACGATGGACCGCGCGACAAGCGGCTTGCGCGCCGCGACCGGGTGCTCGCCGCGCGTGCGGCACCAGCGCTGGAGCGGACACTGCAGGCACAATGGGTTGCGCGGCAGGCACACCGTCGCGCCCAGCTCCATCATGGCCTGGTTTGCGTCTCCGGGGCGGTCCCGCGC
>CAXTTW010000425.1:0-2435 GCA_964247255.1 uncultured Acidobacteriaceae bacterium | reverse complement strand
CCCACATTCTGAGCGCGGGAGAGATTGGGAAGAAGAAAGCACACGACCACGGCCTGGCGCAGAGAACCAGCCCACTCTCGTCCCTGCCTGAACCTCCAACCCGAGCGGCGCATGGACGTATCGTAGACGGGTCCGTTCCGGGAAGCCAACCGGGATGTCATGGTTCGGTTTGGGCGGGCAGAGCTTCCGGAAGCGCTTCCGGGTCGAAGCCGTCGGCCAAGTAGGGGCGGAGCGCCTGCCGGCCGAAACGGGTCGTGAACTCCCCGCTGGAGTACGGACCGACGCTGTACTGGCCGAAGGTCACGGTGACGCCACCGTGGTCGAGGGTCAGGCCTCGACGTCTTTCACACCATCGGCCGCGCCGCTTGCAGCGGATTCGTCGTGAAACAGATCCGCGCCTCGGTCCCGCATCAGCTGCGCGAGAGCGGACTGTCCGAGAAACGCTTCCCAGCCGCTGCCGGATCTAAACACGTCCTCGGCCGCCAGCTAAACAGTGTCGTGCCGCTAATGCCGTGGGCAGCTCCGTACGTATGGGTGTCGTTGCGAAAAGCCATGGATACGAAGCGCGGGCCGGCGGCCGTGAGCGTCCAGGAGGTGCTCGTCCGTTCGTCCGCCACGGATTCGTTCTCGAAGTCGAAACGTTTCTGCTCGCGACGGGGGCACCCGTGCTGTACCGGATGACCTCGGCCCGGATCGCCCGGTTTCAGGCGGCTTGGACCGGGGTTGGGTTGGCGATCTCCGGCCAAGAAAACCGGCCCTCGCCAAAGCCCGGATTGGCCGATGCATAGGAGGGCGGAGTCGCATCGGGTGCCGTCAGGACGCGCAAACGCGGGAAAAAGCGCAAGCCTCCGGACTCGGTAAAGCCATCTTGAAACGTAGCGAGCTGGTCGGTGTAGAGGCGACTCCGGCAGTCGGACAGGGCCGCCCGGTCCTTATGTAAGGTGGCCAGGCACACCTTCGGGAGCCATGCGCGCCAGGCTCGCCGATCGCTTTCGAGTTCCGACGCCGCTTGCGGGGAAAGGCGGGCTCGTCCCGCCCGATAGGCCGCCTCGACGGCTGCCTTCAGTGTTCGCAGCTTCGTGCCGGCGGCTTGCGCGGAAGATGCTCGAGCAGGGGAGGCCGGGGGCGCGCACGCCAGGGCAGTCGCGAAAGCCCCTGCGTGGAGTTGTGGCGGTCGCATGCTTTTTCTGCAGAAAAGGCTAGCATCAAGGGATGCCGACAACCACCTCCTTTCCCTCAATGCCGCGCACGGGAGTGCAAGCCACGGTTTCTCGGAGAGCCGCCGAGCGGCTTCACGCGGGCCACGTTTGGGTATACCGCTCCGATGTGCTCGCTGTTTCCGAGGGGACGCCCGCGGGCCTCGTCTCCGTGCATGACCAGGCCGGACGCTTGCTGGGGACGGCGCTGTGGAGCCCGGCTTCGGAGATCGCGCTGCGCTTGGTCAGCCGCGAGGCGCTCGCGCCGGAGGCTTGGACGGGACTGGTGCGGGAGCGGCTGCGCGCGGCGGTGACCCGTCGAGAGGCGCTGCTCGACGAGGGTACCGACTCCTGCAGGCTGTGCTTCGCCGAGGGGGACGCGCTGCCCGGGCTGGTGGTGGACAAGTACGCGGGGATCGTCGTTTTTCAGCTGCTGGCTGCAGGCATGGACACGCCGGCGATCCGAGAGGCGGTCATCGAGGAGCTATCGAGCGGGGTCGCGGGGGTGGAAACGATTCTGGAGCGGCCGGACCCGCGGATTCGCGAGCTCGAAGCGCTGCCCGCGCCTGCGCTCGGGCCGCTGTGGGCGGCTTCCGGTTCGCTCGAAGACGCGCCGACGCGGACCGAGTTTCGCCTGAACGGCCTGCGGTTCGGCTACGACGGGGACGCGGGGCAGAAGACCGGAGCGTTCCTGGATCAGCGCGACAACTACCGTCTGGCAGCGCGGCATGGGCACGGCGAGGCGCTCGACGTGTGCACGTACCAGGGCGGGTTCGCGCTGCACCTGGCGACGGTGTGCCGGGCGGTGACGGGGCTCGACAGCTCGGAGGCGGCGCTGACGGTAGCCGAGGCCAACCTCGCGCTCAACCGGGAAGCGCTGGGCGGGATCGAGGTGGACTGGGTGCGGGGAGATGCGTTCGCGGTGCTGCGGGAGTGGTCGGAGGCGGGGGCGGAGTACGACACGATCGTGCTCGACCCGCCGGCGTTCGCGAAGACGAAGCGCGCGGCGGAAAGCGCGATGCGCGGGTACAAGGAGCTGAACCTGCGGGCGCTGAAGATGCTGCGGCCGGGCGGGACGCTGGTGACCTGCTCCTGCTCGCACCATGTGCCGCTGGAGGAGTTTCAGACGGTGGTGGCCGCGGCGGCGGGCGACGCGGGGAGGCGGGTGCGTTTGCTGGATCGGGCCGGGGCGGCACCGGACCATCCGGGGATTTTGACGCTCCCGGAGACGGAGTAGTT
>CAXTTW010000424.1:0-2447 GCA_964247255.1 uncultured Acidobacteriaceae bacterium | reverse complement strand
CTGTTGGGGCGCTCCGGGGCCAAGGCCGTCCCGCTGATGCTGCTGCGGACCTCCACAGCGCCCGCGACGTTCCCACGCGACCTGCTCGAGGCCACCCGCGCCAACGCCGTTGAGCCCGGTGCGCTGACTGCGATGCTCAACTGGTACCGCGCTTTCCTGCGGGGCGGCGGCTTCCGGCGGCAGCTCCGGCTGGGGTTTCCGGTGATCGAAACGCCCACGCTGCTTCTGTGGGGCGATCGGGACGCGGCGCTCGCTAAGTTCACCACCGACGGCACGGGGGCGTTCGTGCGCGACCTGCGCATCGAGTTTCTGCCCGGCGTTTCGCACTGGGTGCAGCAAGACGCAACGGAGGCCTGCAACCGGGCGCTCGCCGCATTTCTGGCTTAAAGAAGTTTCGCGGGCGGCAAGTCGTCGTTCGCCGGCGAACATCCTATGGGGGCGCTGCTTGCTCGGCGCTTGAAAAACAGGGGAAGCGTATGGGTCTGCTTGAGAACAAGGTCGCGCTCGTTACGGGATCCGGGTCGGGGATCGGGCAGGGCATCGCACGCGCCTTTGCCGCGGAAGGCGCAAAGGTCGTGGTGAATTACATCGGCGGCTCTGAAGGCGCGCAGGACACGCTGGAGCAGGTCCGCGTGGCCGGCGGCGAAGGCATCATGGTCCAGGCCGACATCACCGACTTCGCCCAGATGAGCCACCTGATGGACGAGGCGAGCGCTCATTTCGGCGTGGTCGATATCCTGGTCAACAACGCCGGGATCGAGAAGAAAGCTGGCTTCACCGAGGTTACCGAGGCCGACTACGACGCGGTGATGGCGGTGAACCAGAAAGCCCCGTTTTTTCTGACGCAGTGCTTCGTGCAGAAGCTGGCCGCAGCGGGGCGGGGCGGGCGCGTCATCAACATCAGCTCCGTGCACGAGGACATGGCCTTCCCCGGCTTTTCCGCCTATTGCGTGAGCAAGGGCGGCTTGCGCATGCTGATGCGCAACCTGGCGGTGGAGCTGGGGCCGATGGGCATCACGGTCAACAACATCGCGCCGGGCGCGATCGAGACCCCCATCAACCGGGCCATGCTGAACACCCCGGAGGTGCTCGCCGGGCTGCTGCGCAATGTGCCGCTCGGGCGCATCGGCACGCCGGCGGACGTGGCGCAGCTCGCGGTCTTTCTGGCCTCGGACAAGGCCGAGTACGTCACCGGGTCCACCTACGTGATCGACGGCGGACTGATGCGGAGTTACCACGAGCAGTGATCAGTCATGCAGCTTGAGCGTGAGGCGCAGGACCTCCGCCACGCTCCAGGCCTGCGCGATGCAGGCGCGCGGGGTGAACGGGGCCTCTGCGTCGAAAACTTCGCTGACCGTGCCGATGCCGGCCTCGTTGAGGTGCGCGTCGAAGCCGGCCAGGAAGCCGCGCGCGGTCTCCATGTCGCCGGGAAAGGCCTTGAGCCAGGCATCGACGA
The DNA here is from genome assembly GCA_964247255.1 of uncultured Acidobacteriaceae bacterium. Classification (GTDB taxonomy): domain Bacteria; phylum Acidobacteriota; class Terriglobia; order Terriglobales; family Acidobacteriaceae; genus EB88. Next base: position 991 of record CAXTTW010000424.1, on the reverse strand, counting down.
ACGGGCCCATGAGCCAGCCCCAAACGGTGCCCTGGTGGTAGGCCGCGTCGCGGGTCCGCAGGTCGCCGGAGTACATGGCCTTGTAGTCCGGGCTGCCCGGGGCAAGCGAGCGCAGGCCCACGGGCGTCCACAGCGCGTCGCGCACGCGCCGGAGTACCGTCGGCCATCGGCGCTCGTCGAGGATAGGGTGGTCGAGCGAGATTGCCAGCACCTGATTGGGCCGAATACAGCTGTCAAGGCCGTCCCGCACGCAGCTTGTGCCCGGCTCGGCCTCGATCACGTCGTATAAATATGCACCCTCCTCATACCAGAACTTTTGGGCGAAGCTCGCGCGCGCGCGAGCCGCATCTTCGCCGTAGCCGGCGGCCTTTTCCGGCTGCCCCAATTGGTCGAGCCAGCCCGCGAGCAGGCACAGGGCGTTGTACCAGAGCGCGTTGATCTCGACCGCCTTGCCGCGCCTTGGCGTGACCACCCAGTCGCCGACCTTGGCGTCCATCCAGGTGAGCTGGTAGCCGGGCGCGCCTTGCCGCAGAAGGCCGTCCTCCGGATCGACGCCGATGCCGAAGTGTGTACCCCGCAGGTGCGCGTCGGCGACCTCCACCATGCGCGGGACTAAGTAGCGCAGCAGCTCGGTGTCGGCGGCCACCCGGCGGTAGCGTTCGATGGCATGGAAGAACCACAGCGTTGCGTCGGCGGTGTGGTACAGCCCCTCCGTGTTGCCTTCGGGGAACATGTTGGGGATCAGCCCGTCGCGGATGTACTGGGCAAACGCGCGCAGGATGAACTCGGCCTCGCGCACGCGTCCGGTCGAGAGCGTCAGGCCTTCAAGCGAGATCATGGTGTCGCGGCCCCAGTCGGTGAACCAGTGGTAGCCGGCGATCACGGTGCGGACCTCGTCGCCGACCGCGTTGGCGCGAAGCGTGTCGGCCACGCGCCCCACCGGCACGATGAGGAACTGGTCGGCGGCCAGCACCAGCTCGCCCGCCAGCCC
>CAXTTW010000423.1:0-2449 GCA_964247255.1 uncultured Acidobacteriaceae bacterium | reverse complement strand
CTGAAGCGGATGCGGCGCGGCGGCGGGGCTTCCATCTTCCTGCGCACGCTCGAGAAGGCCCGCGCCGCCGTACCGGGGCTGGTGGTCCGGACCGGGTTCATCGCGGGCTTCCCGGGCGAGACCGAGGCCGAGTTCGCCGAGTTGAAGGAGTTTGTCCGCGAAGCGCGCTTCGACTGGATGGGCGTGTTCGCCTACTCGGACGAGGAAGGCGCGAAAGCCTTCGATTTCGCCGGAAAAGTATCGCGCCGTACCGCCGAAGCCCGCCGCCGCTCCCTCATGAAGCTCCAGCAGGGCATCTCCCGCAAGGCGAAGCAGGCCTGGGTGGGCCGCACGCTTGATGTTCTAGTGGAGGGCCCGAGCGAGGAAACGCCGCTTCTGTGGGAGGGCCGCTCCGCGCTGCACGCGCCGGAGATCGACGGCAAGCTGTACCTGAACGATTTTGGGCCACACGAGGCGCTGGTGCCCGGAACGTTTTACAGTTGCGAGATCACCGAGGCGCACGAGTACGATGTCGTCGCGCGGGTGCTCTGACCTATGTCCACTTCTCGACCAGATTCGATCTGCCGCAAGCCCGCGACGACGGTAGCGCACGAGTACGATGTCGTCGCGCGGGTGCTCTGACCTATGTCTACTTCTCGACCAGACTCGATCTGCCGCAAGCCCGCGACGACGGTAGCGCACGAGTACGATGTCGTCGCGCGGGTGCTCTGACCATGCCGGCGAAAAAGATCAAACCCCTGCGCTGCCCGACCTGCGCCACGCTCGTCACGGCCGGTGAGCCGGAGTTCCCGTTCTGCTCGGACCGCTGCCGGGTCATCGACCTGGGCAAGTGGGCCAGCGGCGCCTACCGCATTTCGTCTCCCGTCCACGATCCCGACCTGCTGGACGAGCTGGAAGGCCTGCGCGGCCGACAGCAGGGGGAGAGCCGCGACGATGGCTGACCCGAGCACCCCGCAGCCGCTTCGCACGACGGAAAGAACACCTTGGGCCTGGACGGTCGCAACCTTTTTCGGCGCGGGCTTCCTCAAGCCCGGCCCGGGCACCTGGGGCTCGGTCGCAGCCGTGCTCCTGTGGCTTCTGTTCGTGTGGGCAGCCAGTCCCACCCCGCCGGCCCTGCGCGCGGTCACGCTTCTTGCGGCGCTTCTCGCGATCGTCGCGGGCATCCCGGCGGCTTCGGTGGTCGAGCTCGAATCCGAACAGACCGACCCTGGCCACATCGTCATCGATGAGGCCGCCGGACAGTGGATCGCGCTTCTGCCGTTTTGCGGCTACGGGCGCGCGACCTGGGGTCATGCCCTGCTCGCCCTCGTGCTGTTTCGCCTGTTCGACATCCTGAAGCCCCCGCCGGTCCGGCAGTTGGAGCGGCTCCAGGGCGGCACGGGGATCGTGATGGACGATGCCATGGCCGGGGTGTACGCGCTGCTCGTGGGGGCCATCGTCAGCCACTGGTGGTAATTTCACCAGTCACTGGTGGTAATTTCACCGGCAACTGGTGGTGAGGGCGCGGGGGCGCGAGCGACTAGAGTAAAGACAGCCATGCCAGACGCAACCGTTCCTTCCTCCACGCCCCGCCTCACCAGCGTCCACCCCATCGCGGCCCTGCCGGGCGGCGAGATCCAGGTCCACGGCGCGGGCCTCGCTCCCATCTCGGGCCGCTTGCCCATTGCCATGCTGGGCAAGCTGGCCGCGGGCGTGCTGCTCAGCCGCGAAGACCGCCTCGTGCTCCGCGTACCCGACGAAGGCGAGCCGGGTCTCCTGCGCGTGCTGCGCAACGGGGAAGAAAGCAACAGCGTGCAGTTCGACGTGGCGGAGCTGCTTGCGACAGGGATCCACCAGGTCGCGAACCCGGCCGTCGATGCGTTCGGCAACATCTATGCCACGCTTTCCGGCCCGCGCGGGCAGGAAACGCCGGTGTCGGTCTTCCGGATCAGCCCCTCGGGCGAGGCTAAACCCTTCGTTACCGGCATCACCAACGCGACCGGCCTCGCCGTCGGGCCGGACGGCTACCTGTACGTCTCTTCGCGCAACGACGGCACCGTCCACCGCGTCTCCCCGGAAGGCGCGGTTTCGCTGTTCTCCGAGGGCATGGGCATTGCGACCGGACTCACCTTCGATGCGGCCGGCAACCTGTACGTCGGCGACCGCAGCGGGACCATCTTCAAGATCGCGCCGGACCGGCAAATCTTTGTGTACGCGACGCTCGAGCCTTCGATTGCCGCTTACCATCTGGCGTTCGGGCAGGACGAGCGTTTGTTTGTCGCAGGGCCCACCACTTCGAGCTACGACTCGGTGTACGCGATCGGCGCGAACGGCACCGCGGCGGTGCACTACCGCGGCCTGGGCCGTCCGCAGGGCATCGCGCTCGACATCGCTGGAAACGTGTACGTGGCCGCTTCGCTCGACGGGCGGCGCGGCATCGTGCAGATCGCGCCGGACGGCACGGCGGACC
>CAXTTW010000422.1:0-2463 GCA_964247255.1 uncultured Acidobacteriaceae bacterium | reverse complement strand
GTTCTGGCCGGCGCGGTTGGGCCGCACGCGGTGCGGTTCGTCACGCACAAGGACGTGGACCGGGCCGGGTGCGTGGCCGCGGGCGAGATTGCCGCTCAGGTGTTGTCGAACAACTGAAACCGCCTGCGCGGCTTGAGGTAACTTCGTGACGGGTACTTTGCGCTGCGCGCATCCTAGCTGCTGAAGGAGAACTCATGGCACTGCGCAACTTCGAAATCAAGAAACAGGGCGAAGGCTACCTCATCTCCGAGCAGGAAGGCTCGAACTACCACCGCGAGGTCGCCGTCCACCAGGCGCCGAACCGGGAGGAAGCTTCCGAGTGGCTGCGCAAGGAGGGCGGCGCGCCCGACCTGGTCGAGCAGGCGCTTGAAGACGCGCAAACCACCGAACGGGTCTTCGTGCAGATGGTCGGCAATTATTCTGAAGCGGACGACTTTCCCAAGTATCAGTAACTCTGTTCGCTAGAATGGAGCCTATGCCGAAGTACTCCGTCGTCGTCCCTTTTCACAACGAGGAAGAAAACGTCACCGCGTTGTACGACCGCCTCAAGGACGTCATGGAGAGCGTCAGCGACTCGTTCGAGCTGGTGCTGGTCGACGACGGATCGAGCGACAAGACCTACAAGCTGCTCGAGGAGATCGCGGCGGTCGACTCTCGGGTGCTGGTCATCAAGCTCCGGCGCAACTTCGGGCAAACCTCCGCGCTGGCGGCGGGCTTTGACCACGCGCAGGGCGAGTACGTGCTGGCCATGGACGGCGACCTCCAGCACGACCCCAACGAGATCCCGCGGTTTTTGGAGAAGCTGGACGAGGGCTACGACGTCGTCTCCGGCTGGCGGCGCGAGCGGATCGATAACTTTATCCTGCGCCGTATTCCTTCGCGCGCGGCCAACTGGCTGATGGCGAAGCTGTCGGGCGTCGACATCCACGACTTCGGCACCACCTTCAAGGCCTACCGCCGCGAGGTCATCCAGTCGGTTCCGCTCTACGGCGAGATGCACCGCTTCATCCCGGCGCTCGCCTCCTGGTATGGCGCGTCGATCTGCGAGATCCCGATCCGCAACGTCAACCGCGAACGCGGAAAAAGCCACTACGGAATCGGCCGGACGTTTCGGGTGTTTTTCGACCTGCTGACCATCCGGTTCCTGCTTAAGTACATGACTCGGCCGCTGCACTTTTTCGGGTCCTTCGGCGCGCTGTCCATGCTGGGCGGGGCCGGGATCGCGATGTTGCTGCTGGCGCTCAAGCTGTTTACCCGACAGCACGTCATGGACCAGCACGGCCCGCTGTTCGTCATCGCCGGCATCCTCTTGCTGGCCGGCATCCAGATGCTCGCGATCGGCCTGCTCGGCGAGCTGCAGGTGCGGCACTATCACCACGCAGGCCAGCGGTCTCCCTATGCGGTCGACCGGCTGGTGCGGCTGCGCGCGCCGGAAGAGCCCCGGCTCCTGCGCGAAAGCTGACTTTTACCCAGGCACAATGATTTATCCGTGAGGCAATCATGGCGACCACGCTCGTTTCCGTCGAGGAGTATCTGAGAACCGTCTACGAACCGGGGGCGGAGTACGTCGACGGCGTGATCGAGGAGCGCAACGTAGGCGAGTGGTGGCATGCGGGCTGGCAGATGGCGATCAGTGCCTACTTCTTCAATCGTTCCGACGAGTGGGGTATCCGTGTCCGTCCGGAGCAGCGCACCCGCACCGGCGAGCGCCGCTACCGCGTCCCCGATGTCGCGGTCTTTGACGAGCACACGCCTCCGGACCCTGTCGCGGTTGTCCCGCCGCTGATCGCTTTCGAGGTGCTGAGTCCGGAAGACCGCATCTACCGCATGATCGTGCGTCTGGCCGACTTTGAATCCATGGGTGTGCCGGCGATCTACGTGGTCCAGCCTGAGGATGGAGGCTTGATGCGCTTGGAAAACGGCGGCCTCAAGACGGCCGAAGAGGTCGTTTTGCGCGACCGCAAGATCGCCTGGCAAGAGATCGTCTCGACGCTGCGCTGACCCGAACACGGGGCTTCGGGCCGCGCGCAAACGGAAGACGTCCTCCGGCCTGGATCTCCTGATGGAGTGAAGATTTGCCGTCCTCTATAAAGGTGGAATCCAACCGCTGCCAACCGGTGTGCCTGCCCTTATGCATCCCACCTCGGATATGCCACTTGCCGCATTCGCTTCTTCCATCCTCGGGACCGGTTTTCTCAACGGCCTCCGCACCCTCACGCCCGTGGCCGTGCTGTGCTGGGGCGCGCGCCTGGGTTGGCTGCCCTTAGGGCAAACACCCTTCAAGTTCCTGACGCATCCGGTTTCGCTCGGCGTGTTCACGGCGCTCGCGGCCGGCGAGCTCATCGGCGACAAACTCCCGAAGACCCCGCCCCGCACTGATCTGGTTCCCGTTCTGGGCAGGTTCGCCTTCGGAACCGGCGTGGGTGCGGCGCTCGCCTCGGTCGCGGGCAAGCCCGTGTGGTG
>CAXTTW010000421.1:0-2469 GCA_964247255.1 uncultured Acidobacteriaceae bacterium | reverse complement strand
GCCAGCCCAGGCGCCGGTGAACGGCCCGGTACCGCCACCAGCGCTTGCTCATCGACAGCATCTCAACGCCCGCTTGTTCCAGGCCTGGGAACTCCTCCAGCAAGCGCGCCCGCAGCAGCGCCAGGGTGCGCGGTACCGCGGCGAGCACGTGGATGCGCTCCTGCCCCAGCAGGTCGAGCAGCTCGTCCGGACGACTCTCGTAGTGGACAGACGCCCCCAGAACCGGCGCGACCCACAGCCCCATGAACTGCCCGAACACGTGCGACAACGGCAAGGTGTGCGCGATCCGCAGCGGATGCACCCAGCGCTCGTACTTGCGGTACTTCGCGATCTCGCGCTCGATGGGCCCGAAGCTCGCGAGCAGGTTGCCATGCGTGTGAACGACGCCCTTGGGCGTCCCCGTGGTGCCGGAGGTGAACAGGATCTGCAGCGGTGTTTCCGGGCCAAGGGCGACGGAGGTCGCGCGCCTGTCGGCCAGGCCGCGCAGGTTTGCGAGCGGCATCTGTGGCAGGCCGGGCAGCACGGGCTCGCCCACCAGCAGGCGCGCCCCGGTTTCGCGCGCGACCTTTTCGGCGAAGAAGTGCGTACCCGCGGAGTCGAGCGGCACCGCCAGAACCCCGCGCAGCACGCAGCCGAAGAACGCCGCGACCCACTCCGCCGAGTTCGCGCCGGCAAGCAGCACCCGGTCCCCCGGCACGATCCCGCGCCGGTCGAGCTCCGCCGCGAACCTTGTCGCGAGGGAGGCCAGCTCTCCGTAGTTCGTTCGGAACCGCCGGACCCCTCGGTGCTCCACCACCGCCGGCCCGGTACCCCAGCCGGCCATGGTTTCCACCAGAGTTCCTAAATGCGCGCGCTCGTCCATACCCGGCTTGGATGAGGCCGCATCTCACCGGGAGACGTCTCAAAAAGGAGATCCACAGTGCCCGCAGGAGAAGAAATTCAAAACCGCGACGAAGCCATCGCGAAGATCGGCGAGCTGGTCAAGGACATCCGCATCGCCATGCTCACCACGGTCGGCGCGAACGGCTCGCTCCACAGCCGCCCCATGGCTACCCAGAACACGCCCTTCAACGGCGAGGTCGTCTTCTTGACCAGCGACAACTCCGGCAAGGCCGATGAGATCAAGCAGGACGCCGAAGTGAATCTGTGCTTTTCGGACGCGAAGTCGTCGTTCGTCACCATGTCCGGCCGGGCCTCGCTTTCGAGCGACCGCGCGCTGATCGACGCGCTTTGGAACCCGTCCTTCAAGGCATGGTTCCCGGAAGGCCAATCCGACCCGAACATTCGCGTGCTGCGCATCCACGTCGACCAGGCCGAGTACTGGGACTCGTCGTCGAGCGCGCTGGTTCGCAAGGTGCAGGTGCTGGCCCGCGCGGTCACCGGCGGCAAAACGTCCGTCGGCGAGCACGCCAAGGTCACCCTGTAGCTCCGCGTCAACACGCAGCGAAGCCCGGCCCGCTCCGGCGCTCGCTGCGCGGCATCGTATCGGCAAGCTCATCCCGGAGGCCGTACGTGCCGCTACCAGCAGTCAAGCGCCAGCAGCAGGAAACAGAATCGTCGACCCAGCGCGACCTCGACCGGCCCACAGCGGTCGAGATCTTTCACCAAGTCACCGATAACGGCCGCAAGGAACTGGAACGCGGCGGCATCCCGTTGGCCATTTCGGGTGTCGCGGGCGGCTTGCTGATGGGGCTCACCGGGCTTTCCGTGGCTATCCTCATGTCCATGGTCGGGACAAGCCCGGCGGGCAAGGTGGCGGCCTTCTTCTTCTACCCGCTCGGCTTCATGGTGGTGATCCTGGGCCGCTCGCAGCTGTTTACAGAGAACACCTTGTACCCGGTCGCGCTAGTGCTGGCCGAACGCAAGCACCTGTGGAGCACCCTGCGCCTGTGGTCGATCGTGTTTCCCTCAAACGTCCTCGGCGCGTTCCTCTTTGCGCTCCTGGCGATCAAGTCCGGGGCGCTTCAGGGCGAGTACGCCGCTCATCTCACGGAGCTCGGCGTCATCGCGGCGCAGCTGCACGGCTCGCACGCTTTCTGGTCGGGCGTGGTGGGCGGCTGGATCATCGCCACCGTCGCCTGGCTGGTCTCGGCGTCGCACTCTATCTCCGGTTCCATCATGCTGATCTGGACCATGACCTTTATTGTCGGGATCGGCCATTTCGCGCACTGCATTGCGACCTCCGGCGAGATCCTGTCGGCCGTGCTGGCGCACCAGGTTTCGGTGACGCAGTTCTTCGCGTGGCTGCTGCCGGCCACCTTCGGCAACATCTGCGGCGGCGTGCTGCTGGTCACCCTCCTGGAGTACGGACAGTCGAAGCTGGAGTAAGCGCACCCTCTGAAGCTTTCCACGGGTAAATCTAACTTGGTAGTACTTAGAGGGTGTGTGAGAAGTTCCTCAAGCAGAAGCGTGCACTGAAAGAGGGGTCATCCTGACGAGCGCCAGCGACAGAGGATTTACTTCTCGGCG
>CAXTTW010000420.1:0-2484 GCA_964247255.1 uncultured Acidobacteriaceae bacterium | reverse complement strand
GCTGCGGCGGGGTTGGGATCACCGGCGCGGGCAACGGCGTGCCGTCCGGGGCCAGGCCGTCGTTGGGGCTTCCGCCGGGTTGGCCGGGTGTAGGCAGAGTGGGGCTGGGCAGCTTTTGCGCCGATGCCGGCTCCAGGCCCGGAACCGTGGGCTGCTGCGTCACCTTGCCCGTCGCCGCGTCGCCAAGCGAGATGCCGTAGTTGTCGAGCGTGCTGGCGAGCACGTTCGAGAAGCCGGCGCGGTCCTTGGCGTAGGTGGCGCGGGCATTGATCAGGTTGTCCTCGGCCGTGGCCAGGTTGCGCTCCTGCTGCAGCACGTTGGCGGTGGTGGAAGCGCCGAGCCGAAGCTTGCGCTGTTCCGCGTCGAGCGACTGGAAGGCGAACTCGCGGGCCGCGTCGGCCGCCCGCACTTGCGCGCGGTCGTTGGTCAGCGCGAAATGCGAGTTGAGCACCTGCATGCGCACCTGCACATATAGCTGCTGGACCCGGGCCTGCTGCTGGCGGTACTCGAGCACGGACCGGGCCTGCTCGGACTGCGCGAGCCGGTTGCGGATAGGAATGGACACCTGAACGCCCGCGCCCTTGTTGGGGTTGGCGTTCGAGAACGTGTCGCCGAGCACCGTGCTGAACCCGACAGGGGCCGCGGGGGGCGTGGGCGTCCCGAAGGGCGAGGTCCCGGCAAGCGGGTTGGCCCGTCCGCCGAGCGCCGACGCGCCATAGAACGCGTACCCATCCACCGTGGGCAGCAGCGCGTTCTTCTCACCGCGTAGAGTGATCTCATCGTTCTTGAGCGCCAGGATCGCCTGCTCCAGCTCCGGCCGGTTGGCTTCGGCGCGGCGCACCAGGTCCTCGACCGGCATTCCTTCCTCAGGCATGGGCACGAGCGAAACGCGGTCGGTCGGGATCACGGGCGCGTTCGCGATGGTCTCGTCGTCCAGATCGCGCGCGATCGCCTGCTTCATGATCAGCTGCTGGTACTCGAGCGTGGACTGGGCCGAGGTCAGCGCCTGCTGGTCGCTCGCGACTGCGCTCTTCGCGTTCACCACGTCGAGCGGGGCCAGGGTACCGATCTCCAGCTGCTTCTGGTCGTCGGAGGCCAGCTGGGTCGACTGCGCGAGCGAGCGCTGGCGGGACTGCACGTCCTCGTACGCGCCCACCAGGCCCCAGTAGATATTTTCAATCTGGTTGACCGTGTACAGAATCTGCTGGCGAAAGGCCGAGTCCACCACGCGGCGGTTGTTTTTCGCCTGGAGGATGAAGCGCCCGTTAACCCCCGGGCCGAAGCCGCGCAGCAGGTGCTGGGTGAGCTGCAGGTTGATGATGGACTCAGTCTGCGGGCTGAAGACCTGAAACGGGTTGGCCTGGGTGTTGTAGGTGTTGTTCCAGGTGAACTGCGCGAGCGTGCCGGTCTGGAAGCCCTGCGTGTAGCCGAAGTTGTAGGTATTGGTGTTGCTCGACAAACGGCTGGTGCCGGTAAACAGGGGGCTGGGCTGCGGCTGGTACTGGCGCTGGAGCTGGATCCCGGCGGTGACGATAGGGTCGAGCGGCTCGATGACGGTGCCGAGCTGGTTGGTGGTGAGCGCCAGGCCATTTGCGCCGGAAGCCGCCCCGGAAGCCGTGGCGGAAGTACCGCCGGGGCCGCCGCCGGTCGAAAGCGCGGCGGTCGAGGATCCGATGGTGCCGGTAATCAGGCCGGCGTTGACGCCCAGCAGCGTGGTCCCCGCCTTTGACCGGAGGATGTCGGTGTCGGCGATATCGAGGTTGTAGCGCTGGATCGCGATGTCGTAGTTGTTTTCAAGCGCGAGGATGACGGCGTCGGTCAACGAGAGGAAGATCCGCCCGTTGCGGACCAGGTCGTCCAGACGGGGCGAGTTCGAAAACCGGGGCACCTCGGCGGTGGTGGCCAGGTACGGAGAAACTGGGTTCTGGAAGTAGCCGCGGGGCCGGGTGAAGTCGCGCGCGGTGGGGCGCAGAAACAAGGGCTGCGTGGGGTTCGGTTGAGGCTCGGGCGGCAGGCCTTCGATGGTCGCGGCGAGTGAGGTGCTGGGGCCCGGTGTCGTGCCCTTCTTGCCAGCGGCGGCACCCGCGGTCCCCGCATTCTCTTGCACAGTGGTTTGCGCTTGCGGGTCGGGCGTTGGGGCGGGGGGCGGGGCGGCTTGCGCGAGCAGGGCTTGCGGCGCGAGGGCGCTGAGCAGGGCGGCGGCGTGGAGGTGCCTTTGCCGGATGGAGCGAGCGAAACCGGAAGTGGGGCAGCCGCCAAGTCACCGTAAGTCTATCTCAGCGGTCAAGATGCGGAACGGGGAAGGAAGGGTTCCGAAATCCGGTACGCTCGTCACGTGGATTCGGTTCCCATCTGGCGGCTGACGTTGTGCTACGACGGCGGCCCCTTCGCCGGCTGGCAGGTGCAGCCGGGGCTGCGGACGGTGCAGGGCGAACTGGCTGCGGCGCTGGCGCGGGTGACCGGCGAGCACGTGCTGCCGCAAGG
>CAXTTW010000419.1:0-2487 GCA_964247255.1 uncultured Acidobacteriaceae bacterium | reverse complement strand
ATCATCAACAAGGCGATTGACGCGGCGCGGGCGCGGGAAGCGGCGCGCAAGGCCCGCGATTTGACGCGGCGCAAGGGCGCGCTGGACGGCGGCGGGCTGCCGGGCAAGCTGAGCGACTGCTCGGAGCGCAACCCGGACCGGTGCGAGCTGTACCTGGTGGAGGGCGAGTCGGCCGGAGGGACCTCCCGGCAGGGCCGCGACCGCAAGTTCCAGGCCATCCTGCCGCTCAAGGGCAAGATCCTGAACGTCGAAAAGGCTCGCTACGACAAGATGCTGGGCCACGAGGAAATCCGCGCCATGATCACCGCGCTCGGCTGCGGCATCGGCAAGGACGATTTCGATCCGTCGAAGCTGCGCTACGGCAAGATCATCCTGATGACGGACGCGGACGTGGACGGCTCGCACATCCGGACGCTGCTGCTCACCTTCTTTTTCCGCCACATGCAGGAACTCATCAAGCGCGGGCACGTGTTCATCGCGCAGCCGCCGCTGTACCGCATCAAGAAAGGTAAGTTCGAGCAGTACATCAAGGACGACCGCGAGTTCGTGCAGGTGATGGTGAAGCGCGCCTCCGACGGCATGGTGGTCAAGTACGGCGTGGGGACGGACGGAACCAATAAAGGTCAAATCGAAGGTTCTGCGCTGACCAAGTTCATGGGGCAGCTGAACGAGTACCTCGGCTTTTTCGGCAACGTGAACCGGCGGGTGCGCAACGACGAGGTCGTCACGCTGATGGCCAAGCAGCAATTGATGAAGCGGGCGGACTTTGAAGGGCCCGAAAAGCTCGAGGCGGTGTACGCCGGCCTCCAAAAGATGGCGGCGCACTGGCAGTTCAAGGCGGTGCATCCGCCGGCGCTCGACGAGGAGCACCAGGTGTGGTCGGTGACGTACGTGGACGCGCAGGGCGCGTCGCGCAAGGTCGACCTGGCGCTGGCCTCGACCCCGGAGTACCGGCAGATGATGGCGAAGTACCTGGCCATGCGCGAGCAGCTGGAAGGCCCGTTCACGGTGGAGTACGCCGCGAAAGCGGCCGCCGCCCCGGAGCCTGATCCCGAGGACACCGACACGGAAACCACCGGGGAGGCGGAGGCGGGCAAGCCCGCGCCGAAGCGGGCCGGGCGCACCTCGCACGAGCCGGTCTCGAAGAAGACCCCGGCCGAGTTGTTCGAGTACGTCATCGACCAGGGCCGCAAGGAATACCAGGTCCAGCGCTACAAGGGCCTGGGCGAGATGACCGCGCCGCAGTTGTGGGAGACGACCATGGACCCGGCCCGGCGGACGCTGGTCTCGGTCAAGCTCGAGGACATCGCGGAGACCGAGCACATCTTCACCACGCTGATGGGCGAGGATGTGGAGTCGCGGCGCAAGTTCATCGAGGACAATGCGCTGGATGTGAAGAACCTGGACATCTAAAGGCGCCGCTCCCGGCTATACGCTCTTCCCGCTGCCCTGAACGGCTCCGGGAAGAGCCTCGAACGTGAACCCGCCCAGCATCGCCAAGAGTGCCACCGCCACGAGGACAGGGAAGCCGTAGGGAAGCCGGCTGCGTCCGTTTCCGGCTCGGGAAGAATCGCGCCCAGCCGACACGGATCGCTCCTGCGTTCATTTTCGTTTCACATGCCGGCGCTTGAATGATGGAGCCGCGCTCGCGCGGCTGAGTTTGACAGGAGGCCCCCCCCCATGAACCTTCTCGACCGTCGCATCTTCATGAAGACTCTCACCGCCACCGGGTCGCTCGCCTGGGCCGCCGGGCCCGCTCGCATGCTCGCGCAGAGCAGCTATGCGAACCCCGTGCCGTTTCTGGAGAACGCTCAGGATGCGGGGCTCTCGCAGGCCGACGTAAACGCGCTGTTTACCGTGAAACCGGCGCAAACGGCGTCCATGCAGACCCTCGTCTTTCCGCAGAGTGTCGGCTCGGGCGATCCGCGGCCGGACGGGGCGGTGCTGTGGACCCGCGTCGACCCCGCGCAGCAGGGCGGCCCCTATGCGGAGATGGTGGCGTGGCAAATCGCGCGAGATAGGACGTTCACGGCCGCGTCGATCCTGGCGAATGGGGTGGCGACGCTCGACCCGGCGAAGGACAACACCGTGAAGCTGCCGGTCAGCGCGGGCTCGCTGCTGCCGTACACGAGCTACTTCTACCGCTTCCTGTACAACGGGGTGGCGAGCCGGACAGGGCAGTTCAAGACGCTGCCCGCGGCGGGAGCGGATATCCCGCAGGTAAAGCTGGCCTACGTGGTCTGCCAGGACTACGGCAACGGCTTCTACACGGCGCTGGCGCACTTGGCGAACGAGGACGCGGACTGGGTTCTGCACCTGGGCGACTACATTTATGAAACGATCACCTCTTCGAGCTTCCAGAACAATCCCGCGCGCACCGTGCCGCCCTTCCCGAGCGGCAGCACCACCGTCCCGGCGAATGTGGACGACTACCGGCACCTGTATAAGGTCTACAAGACCGACCCCAACCAGCAGGCTGTCCACGAG
>CAXTTW010000418.1:0-2499 GCA_964247255.1 uncultured Acidobacteriaceae bacterium | reverse complement strand
GGGCAAGCCGGTCGGCATGTTCCTGGCGCGGGTCGAGGATGCTGCCCACTGGCGGGCGCGCGGCGCGTCCTTGTTCCTGCTCGGGTCCGACCACGGCTTTCTGCTCGCCGGGGCGAACGATCTGGTCGGGCGTGTGAAGAACGGCATGTGAAAAACTGAAATCCGGGGAGAAAACGCAATGGGCATGGAAGAGTTTCCGGCGGGGTTCGAGGGGCAGGTGCTGTACGTCAAAGCACCGGGGCGCAGCTCGCTGGCCGATGGGTCGGACGTGGTCGGGCTGGTGCGGGAGATCCTGCACGCGGTGGAAACGCGCGGCGACGCGGCTGTGCGCGAGTATTCCGAGCGCTTCGACCAAGCAAGGCTCGACTCATTCGAGATACCCCAGGCCGACCGAGCAAAGGCCGTGGACGCGCTCGACAAGCAAACCCGCGAGGACACTGAGTTCGCGATCGAAAACGTCCGGCGGTTCGCCAAGGCGCAGCTCGCGACCATCCTGCCGCTGGAGATCGAGGCTCTGCCGGGCTTGCACCTGGGCCATCGCGTCATCCCTATCGAGCGCGTGGGCGCGTATGTGCCGGGCGGGCGTTTCCCGCTGCTTTCGGCACCTATCATGACCATCGTGCCGGGCAAGGTGGCGGGCTGCGACGAGGTGGTGGCGTGCCTGCCCCCGAACGCACACCCGGCCATGGTCGCCGGCTGCCACTTGTCGGGCGCAGACCGCATCTTCCGCATCGGCGGCGCGCAGGCCATCGCCGCCATGGCGTTCGGCACGGAAACGGTCCCGCAGGTGAACAAGATCGTGGGGCCGGGCAATGCGTTCGTGAACGAGGCGAAGCGGCAGGTGTTCGGGCCGGTGGGCATCGATCAGCTGGCCGGCCCTTCGGAGATCTTCGTCGTGGCTGACAGCACGGGCGACCCGGAGCTGATCGCGACCGACCTCCTGGCGCAGGCCGAGCACGACGTACGCACCCGCGTGGGCCTCATTACGACCGACCGGGCGCTGGCCCAGGCGACGGCGGAGGCGGTGCTCGCGCAGCTCGAAACGCTCTCGACCGCGAAGATCGCGGGTGAAAGCTGGACGAACTACGGCGAGGTCACCCTGTGCGCGGACGAAGCGGCAATGATCCGCTACTCGGACCACATCGCGGCGGAGCACCTGCAGGTCCACACAGCCGAACCGCGGGCGTTCGCGAAAAAATTGCGCAACTACGGGTCCCTGTTCATCGGGCAGAACGCGAGCGTGGTGTACAGCGACAAGTGCGTCGGCACCAACCACACCCTGCCCACCATGCACGCGGGGCGGTACACGGGCGGGCTGTGGGTTGGGTCGTACGTCAAGATCGCCACACACCAGTGGCTGGACGACAGCGCGGTGGACCTGGTGGCACCCCCGGCGACGCGGCAAAGCCTGAGCGAGGGGCTGGAAGGCCACCGACGCGCGGCCGCCATCCGCCATGACCGGCGCATGGCGACCTTCGCGGCGCTCACTCGCTGAGGCCTCTGAGCTTGTCGGCACCCAAACAAGAAGGGGCCACTCCTGAGTTGCTTCGCGCACAAGCAGGTCATTTGTCGCTTCGCTCCTCAGGATGACCTCTTCCACACGCTGCCTGGTTGGGCAAAAGCTTGGCCCGGGGAAGAGATGAACTCAGGCTGAAGCCCCGGTCAGCTCCCCGACCGGAGCCGAGGCGAACACGGGCCGCCGCGGGTTTTCCGTGCCGCGCACCACGAACAGCGCGGCGGTTCCGGAGGCGGTGTTGCGGAAGCTGTGCGGGAGGCCGACCGGTACCGACAGCGTATCGCCCGCGCCCAGCAACAGCGACTCCTCGCGGCCGCTGTTCTGCCAGCCGATCTCGACCGTGCCTGCCTGCACGAACAGCACCTCGACCTCCCCTCGGGCGTGCGCGGGGATGTACGCGCCGGAGTCGAGCGTGAGCCGGCGCAGGTTGAAATCATGCGGCCACCAGCCCTGGATCGGCCCGGCGGGGAAGCCGTCATCCGTCGCCTGCGGGACGATGATCCCGGCTTCTTCCACGCCTTCACCCGCGAGCGGCGAGCCGGGGTTGGGCCGGAGATCGGCCGCGCGCGCCACGCAGCTTTCGAGTTTTTCGCGCGCAGGCGTCCGCAATAGCTCCAGCTGTGCGTCAGACGGCGGTGTTTCGAGCTCGATGTCCTTCAGTTGGTAGCCACCGTTGGCCGTGTCGATGAGCTTGCCGCCCTTGGCCAGCTTCAGGCCGTGGTCCTCGGCCGCCGTGAACACCGCTGGCGCCCAGGTCACCTTGCCGGGGTCGTCCTGGCCCAGCGGCATCCACAGAAAGCCTTTGCCCTCGTCGAGCTTGCTGAAGCCGCGAAACATGTGGATGGGCACCGACGCGACATCGCCCGGGCCGATGTCGAGCGAGCCGTCCTCCTTGTTGGGGCCGAAGTGGAGCCGCCAGTGGCCGGTGTGCACCACGAACACCTCCGCCGTGTCGTGGCTGTGCTGCGAGTTGACGCAGCCGA
>CAXTTW010000417.1:0-2503 GCA_964247255.1 uncultured Acidobacteriaceae bacterium | reverse complement strand
GTCGCGCTTGTAGGTACGCGCGAACTCGCCCGAGCCGCCGATGCGGCCCGGCCCGTTGCCGGCGAAGTAGAGGGCTCCGGGCAGCCCGCCCGCGGCCGGGTTGGGCAGCGTCGGGCTGAAGTTGGAAACGTTGCCGTGGGCCTCGCTGCGGGGCTTGTCCACGTCGTAACGCAGGCCCAGGTTCAAAAGCAGGTTGCGCGTGACCTTGAAGTCGTCCTGCAGGAAGCCGGCATAGTAGCTTTGCCCGAACCGCGGCGCGCGGGCCTGCACGCCGAGCGTGGCCTGGTTGACCTGGCCCAGAAGCAGGCTGGCGAAGCCGTCGCCGGTGGCGGTGGTATTGGGCGCGTCGGCGGTTTGGAACTGCGCGAACCCGAGCTGGCCGGAGTTCTGCCCGAAGTCCTCGTTGGTAAACTGGTCCTTGCGGAAGTCGAGTCCGAAGCTGAAGGTGTGACGGCCCCGGTTGAAGACGTAGGTATCCGCGACCTCGGCCGTGCTCACCGGCTGAATGGAATCGTTGTTATAACCCAGACCGTTGTAGGTGGGCACGAAGGTGCTGGCGTAGCTGATGGTGGGAAAGGCCGGGCCGCTCGCGCCGCGGATGCCGAGCAGCGCGTCGAAGTCCGGCGTGTACCCGACCGAGGCCGCCTGGTTGAGCTGGTACAGCCGGTTGAGCCCCAGGATCAAATGGTTGAACGAGGTCGCCGAGGTGGTGTAGTCGCTGCCGAACCGCAGGTATTTCTGGAACGCGTGCTGCAGCTGCACGCCGCCGCCCGGTCCGGGGTAGGGCGGAAAGCCGTTGCGGATGTCGTTGTCGCGGTCGGAGTAGGTGACGAAGATTTTGGACCGTTCACTGAGGCTGTGGTCAACCCGGATGGAGTAAAGCGTGTTGAGCACCGGGAAGGACGAGCTGTAGGTGTAGTTTTGCGTCGTTTGCCCCGGCACCCCCTGGTTGGGCAGCGGCAGGTACTTGAGGATGGTGTTGGCCGTGGGGCTGAACCTCGCCTGCGGCACGATGTTGCCGGGGAATGGGTTGCGGCACGGCTGGATGGACCCGAGCGCGGGATTGAACACGGTCGAAGTGGTCGCCGGGTCCAGGATGGCGCCGCGCAGCACCGGCCTGCCCTGGCAGTCGACGGTGCTGCCATCGGGCGTCGCACCGAGCTGGGCGGAAAAGTCCCCGCCGCGCACCGCGGCCGTCGGCACCGCGCTTACGGCCACGCCGCTTTGCGACTGGCGGTACTGCTCGTAGGAGAAGAAGCCGAAGGTCCTGTCACGCCCGTTGTATAAGCGCGGGATGACGATGGGCCCGCCCACTGACCCGCCGTAGTCGTTCTTCTTGTCGAGCGGCCGCTGGAGGTTAGCCGGGTCGCCGCCCTGCGAAAGGAACAGCTTGTTGAAGTACGTGTTCGCGTTCAGGTCCTCGTTCTGAAAGATGTCGAACGCCGTGCCGTGATAGCTGTTGGTGCCGCCCTTGGTCGAAAAGTTCTCGACGCCTCCGGAGGTTCGGCCCTCCGTCGCGGGCAGAATGGAGGTGGTCACCTTGAGCTCGGTCAGGGCTTCCACGCTTGGCGCGTGCTCGTCAAAGGCGGCCGCCGAGTCAAGGCGGCGCACGCTGATGCCGTCCAGCAGCTCCTCAGTCCCGAAGTTTTGCCCACCCGCAGTCTTGGCCTGGAACGAGCCGGATGTGGACCCGCCCGTGCCCGGCCCGACCGTGCCCGGCGCGAGAAAGATGAACGCTTCCACCGAACGGGTGGCGCCCTGGCCGCCGAGACTCAGCGGCAGGTCGATAATCTGCCGGGACGACACGGTGTTGCTGACCTCGGAGTTCTCGGTCTGCACCACCGGCGCGCTTTCGTTGACCGTGACCGACTCGTTCGCCTCGCCGGTCGCGAGCCGCACATTGAGCGGCGACACGTTGCCGGTCGTGACCAGAACGCCGAGTACGTCCTGCGCCTTGAAGCCAGGCACCGCGACGTGGATGTTGTAGCGTCCGAGCTGCATCTGCCCAAAGCGGAAGTCGCCGGCGGCGGTGGAGACGGTGTCGTAGCGGGTACCGGTGTCCGCGCCGGTGGCGGTCAGCGCGGCATTCGGAACCAGCGCGCCGGACGCATCCTCCACCGAGCCGGCGATGGTGCCGCCGCTGGTCTGCGCCCAAGAAGCCGCGCCGCACAAGAACGCCAGAAGAAGAAAACAACGGATTGCGGTGCGCACCACGGGGGCCTCCGGCGGTTTGTTGCGGGTCGATCGTGCATTCGGTGCCTTGGGCACTCTGTCGGGTCTGGGCGCAGCTTGCTGAGGTGAAGCGGCCATCATCACACAGCAACAAAGCCGCGCATGTCAATCCGGCAGCTGCTCGCGCACCGTGGGCGCTTGTGCATAGAATTGCTGGTCGCCCGGAGGAACACTCGCCCATGCAAGAAACGTCGCCCGTGAAAACCCGGCGCTGCTTTCTCCGGGGTGCCGCGGCCGTGCTGGCCGCCGCGCAAGCGCCGCGGTTGCGCGC
>CAXTTW010000416.1:1450-2509 GCA_964247255.1 uncultured Acidobacteriaceae bacterium | reverse complement strand
GTGCCGGGCCGGACTGCGACGGGCAGATTCTGGTGCTGCACGACATCCTGACCCTGACTTTCGCGCCCGCGGCGAAGTTCGTCCGGCGCTACGCGGACCTGGGCGGGGCGATGCGGGAGGCCATCGGGCAGTATGCGGCGGACGTACGGGAAGGGCGGTTCCCGTCGGAGGCGGAAAGCTATCACCTGCCCGCAGCTGAAAAAGAGAAGACCCCCCGCGACGTGGGCGCCGGCCGCGCAGGCGGTTTTCGCTCTTGATCGTAGCTCGCACCATTGCAGAAGTCCGCGCCTGGCGTCCGCAAGCAAGCCTAGGCCTTGTTCCTACCATGGGTGCCCTGCATGAGGGCCATCTTTCGCTCGTCCGCGCCGCGCGCGAGGCCAATGAGACAGTCGCGGCGACCATCTTCGTCAACCCGCTCCAGTTCGGGCCCGGCGAGGACCTCGCCCGCTACCCGCGCCCCTTCGAAGCCGACCAGGCCCTGCTCGAACGGGAAGGCGTGGACCTCCTGTTCGCCCCCGAGCCGGGCGAGATGTACCCGAAGGGCTTCGCGGCGTCAATCGATCCCGGTCCAATCGGGACGCGGCTCGACGGCACATCGCGTCCCGGCCACTTCACCGGGGTGGCCACGGTGGTCGCCAAGCTGTGGAACATCTTCACGCCCACCCGCGCGTACTTCGGGCAAAAAGACGCGGCGCAGGTCGCGGTGCTGCGCCAGGTCGCCCGCGACCTGGCCGTCCCGATCGAGCTGATAGTGTGCCCCATCGTCCGCGAGCCCGACGGCCTGGCGATGAGCTCGCGCAATCGCTATTTGTCACCCCCTGAGCGTCGGCAGGCGCTGGTGTTGTCGCGCGCGCTCGCCGCCGCCGAGGCGCATGCCGGGCAGGGAAGCGACGCCCTGCTCGCGGCCGCCCGCGCGGAGCTCAAGCGGGAGCCCGGCTTCCGCGAAGACTACCTGGCCCTGGTCGACCCGGACACGCTGCTGCCGGATTCCGCGCTGTCGCCGCAAAAGCCGGCACTGCTGGCCGTCGCCGGCTGGGTCGGGGCGACGCGGCTGATCGC
>CAXTTW010000416.1:0-1423 GCA_964247255.1 uncultured Acidobacteriaceae bacterium | reverse complement strand
GGTGAGTCTGCCTTCTGACGCGGGGTCATCCTGAGAAGCGCGGCGACGAAGGACCTGCTTCCGCGCCGGGCATGAAGCTCAAGCAGGTCCTTCGCTCAACTCAGGATGATCCCCTCCAAAAGGTGGAAACGCCTTCAGAGAGGTTGTATACGGCCCGCTTTCTGCTTGCACTCCGCGCCGGTCACGCCCTGACGCGCGGTCCGGACACACATGCGTTTCCTGCCAGCAAAAACCGCAACGGACGGTCTGCCGCCTTCGTAATCCCCACGCGCGGCGTCGCCGCGACCGGACCGAGAACATACCCCGGCTCCGCCCCTGCCAGCCGCAGCGCTCCGGAGGGATCGAGCAGGTCCGCCCTGTCGAATCCGGACCGCGTGATCCCGAGCGCCCGCTCGCGAGCAGCTTTGACGTCGCGCCCTCCGGCAGCCCGCGCAAGCGGGCCATCGTTGCAAGCCCGGCGAGCGGCTCGAGCGCCCGGACCAGCACGCAACCGGCCGCACCCTCCGGCTCGCAGCTCACGTTCAGGCAGCTGTGCAGACCGTAGATGAAGTACACGTAGGCGTGCCCCGGCGGCCCCCACAGCGCTGCATTGCGCGCCGTGCGCCCGGTAAAAGCGTGGGCCGCGGGGTCGTCCGCGCCGAAGTAGGCTTCGGTTTCGACGATGCGGCCGGACAGGACTTCCCCGTCCAGGCGGCGCACGAGGCGCGCCCCGAGCAGCGCGCGCGCGACGAGATCCGGCGGGGGGAGGAAGAACGCGCGCGGCAGGTTCTCAGGCAGGCTGAACCGAGGCAAGAACCTCCTCAGCGTGCCCTCCCGGCTTGACTTTCTCCCAAACCCTGGCCAGGGTGCCATCGGGCGCGATCAGGAATGTCGAGCGTTCAATGCCCATAACCTTTTTCCCGTACATGCTTTTCTCCTTCAGCACGCCGAAAAGGTTGCACACCTGGGCCTCCGTGTCGGCGAGCAAGGTGTACGGCAGCTCGTACTTCGCGCGGAACTTCGCCTGGGCTTTGGGCGTATCGCGCGAGATGCCGAGCACCACAACGCCGGACTCGCCGAGCTTCGCGAATGTGTCGCGGAACCCGCAGGCCTCGATGGTGCAGCCGGGGGTGTCGGCCTTGGGGTAGAAGAAGAGCACGACCGGCTTGCCGCGAAACTCGGCGAGCGAGCGGGCCTGGTCCTGGTCGTCGTGGAGGGTGAAGTCGGGTACGGGGCTGCCGAGGGCGATCATGGGTCTCATCGTAAACCGGGTAGGTGTCCTCCGGCCCGCGCGACGCGTCCAAAGGGGACAGATGAAGATCGCAAAAGAAACGTGGGCGGTGCTGCTGCTGCCATGGGTTGCCGCCGGGGCGCAGTACTCGGGCAAGGTGGGCGGGGGCGAAACCAAGCCGGTGCTGCGGGCGCTCGCGGTGTACTCGTACAC
>CAXTTW010000415.1:0-2516 GCA_964247255.1 uncultured Acidobacteriaceae bacterium | reverse complement strand
TCGCCGGGGCCGCCGTTCAGCTTGCCCGCCGCCTCAGTGAGGCCCGGCGAAGCCAGGAGGCTGATCTCGCCCTTGCCGGGGATGTTCGCGGTGATCTGGAAAAGGTTGAAGCCGCGCCCGGGTAGTACCTGCGCCGAAACGAACTGGGGTCCGGTCGCATCCGCGCCCGGCTGCCGCCGCAGGGTCACCACGTCCTCGCCGCCCACCTGCATGGCCGAGTCCGTGACAAGGGGCTTCGGCGCGTTCGGGTCGCCGACAGGGGCGTGCTTGCCGCAGCCGGCGGTGAGCAGGGCAGCCGCCACCACCAGAAAACCAATGCCCGATCGCTGCATCGCCAAAGCACTCCTCCCAAGCGCCGTTCGCGCCGCCAGCCCATCTTACGATGCACAAAGGAGGAACGCGCAACCCGCCGCGCGGGAAAGCGCACTCCCCGTCCCAGCCTTTCGCTTTGGAACTCTCGTCCGGTAAACCCTAGAACCCTTGTACACTGTATCTCGTGCTCCCCAGCCTCGCCGCCCTCAACACCGAAGTCGTCGCCTGCATGCGCTGCCCGCGCCTGCGGGCGTATTGCGAGCAGATCGGCCTGGAGAAGCGCAGGGCCTTTCGCGACCAGGATTACTGGGCCAAGCCCGTCCCGTCCTTCGGCGACCCGTCAGCGCGTGTGCTGGTGCTGGGGCTCGCGCCCGGCGCGCACGGGGCCAACCGCAACGGGCGCCCCTTTACCGGGGACGGCTCCGGAACCTTCCTGTACCCGCTGCTGTATGAGACCGGCTTCGCGTCCCAGCCCGCCGCCATGCACGTCGGCGACGGCCTGCGATTGCGCGACCTGCTCATCACCAACGCCGTCCGCTGCGCGCCGCCCGCCAACAAGCCCACCCCGGAGGAGATCCGCACCTGCGGCCGGTGGCTCGAGCAGGAGCTTGCGCTCCTGCCGGAGCTGCGCGTCGTCCTGGCCCTGGGCAAAATCGCCTTCGACGCCTTTACCGCGCACCTGCAGCGGGTGGGCGCAATCGGGCGCCGCGCCGCCTACGCCTTCGGTCATGGGGCGGAGTACACGCTGCCCAACGGCCTCCATTTGCTGGGGACCTACCACCCGTCGCGCCAAAACACCAACACCGGCGTCCTGACCGCGCCGATGCTGCTGCGCGTGCTTCACCGCGCCCGCGCGCTGGCCGGGCTGGAATGAGGACGTCCATGGCGCTCGACACCCTGCTCGTCCTGCTCATCCTTCTGCTTATCGCCGCGCTGCCGTCCTGGCCGTACAGCCGCGCGTGGGGATACTTCGGCGCCGGGGGCATCGGCATGTGCCTTTTGCTGCAGGCGCTGCTGATCCATCTCGGCGTGGTTTAGGGAAGTTCCTGCTGGAAGTCACGGGAGCTGGGATGAAAGGGATCGGAGTTTTTCAGAGAATGTTGACCGCCCGGGCCGCCAGCAGCGCGAGCGTCACCAGCGAAATGCTCGCCTGCACCATCATCAGCCCCTTGGCCCAGCGCGACAGCACCGGCGCGTCGGTCGGAGAGAAAGCGGTGCTGGTGTTGAAGGCCAGGAACAGGTAGTCGACGAAGCCCGGCGACCACGCGCCGTCCCCGCGGACGGTCATCTGCGGGAACAGGAACGCCCCTTCCGCATGCCGCCCCCGCAGGTCGCGCGCATGGGGGCCGCCCGCGTCGAGCCGCCAGTACCACGACGCGAACACCAGCACGTTGCTGGCCCACAGCGCGCCGGCCACACCCAGCAGCTGTCCTGGGGCGATGGCGTGGCGGGGCAGCGACCGCACCAGCACCGCCAGCGACCACAGCACCGCCACCGTAAGCACGCCGCTGAGCGCGTAGCCGAACCCCTGGTTGACCCCGTGCCGCCCCCGCCTGCGCGCTACCACCGCGGGCACCGTGAGCGCCAGCAGCACGCACAACAGCAGCCAGCGCGGTCCAGGGGAGAACTGCTCCGGCATCGCCGTTTGCAGCCCGCCCACCGCCAGCGAGGCCACGATCGCCGGCCACCGCGGCTCGCCTTGCACGTTTTTGCTCATTAGACCCATTTTCCACGACGGAAAAGCAGCACAAGCCGCATGGTCCCTAATCTCCTGCCTTCCGCCTTCTCCCTCCACCCTCTAACCTTGCCTCATGACCCTGCCGCCTCTCTACCCCATCCTCGACACGCGCTTCTTCCCCGGCGGGCCCGAGCGCGGCGCTTTTCTTGCCGAACTCATCGCGGAGCTCGCCGGGGCCGGCGTCACCTTGCTCCAGTACCGGGCGAAGACCGACGACCGGGCCAAGGCGAACACGCGCGAGCAAATCCTGCGCGACGCCGAAGCGATCGCCCGCGCCGCGCCGCCGGGGCTCACGCTCATCCTCAACGACCATGCCGCGCTTTTGCGGGAGACAGGCTTCCACGGCCTGCATCTCGGCCAGGGCGACCTGCCGATCGCCGAGGCCCGCGCGGCCTTCCCGCACGCGATCCTCGGCTTATCCACCCACACCGAAGCGCAGGCCGCCGCGCCCAATGAGGCCGACTAC
>CAXTTW010000414.1:0-2522 GCA_964247255.1 uncultured Acidobacteriaceae bacterium | reverse complement strand
GGTCCGCACCGCGAGCCGGGCGCGCGCCGCATCGCCGAGCAGCAACAGAACAGCCGCGCCCGCGATGCGCCCCGCCGTCGCCCGCGGCTCTGCTTCGGGCGACTCGGCGATCAGCAGCAACGCCCCGCTCAGGGGCCCTTGCCGCAGCGCGAAAAGGCTGCGGAAGCACAGGTACGTGCTTCCGAGCCGTTCGCATTGCCCTTCTTCGGCCACCCTTTCAGCTTACTGCGCCGGTGCTATGGCCCAGGTCTGGTTGGCTCCGCCCGTGGCCGCGGTAATCTGCAGCCCGGCCGGGTTGGGGTTTGAGTTGGGGTTTGTCAGCACCGCGCCGGTCGCCTTGTTGCGCAGCGTATAGCCGCCGGCGACAGCCGACACCTGCCACAACTGCGTATCGTCGAACGAAGCGGCGAGGTGCCGGGCCAGGACGCCGGAGGAGGACAAATACAACCCGGTGGCCGGGTTCTGGATGAGGTAGTAGCCGTTGCCCTGCCAGGAGAAGAACCACGTCTCGTAGTTGCCGCCGAATGGGTAGAACTGCACGATCTCCGTATCCGGGCCGGGCGAAGCGTTGTAGTCGCCCACGAACAGCTTGCTCGCCGCATTCTGGAGCGCGTAGTCGCCGTCGGCGAGAGGCGGCCTTCCGTTGCGGAGCAGGCCGAACACACCGACTGAGTTCTGCGTTCCGACGTACACCTTGCCGTTCGCGATCGCGGGCGCGATGAACTTGTTGCCCGCCCCGAAGTGGTCGCGCCCGCCCGCTTGGTTCGAGTTGTACAGCTCGGTCGCCAGATTGTTCGCGTCGTAGGCGTGCAGCACGGCCGTGCCGCCCTGCTCGTGCGCCCACACGATGCCGTTGCGCGCGCCCGAAGCCGACACGCTCGGCGTCGTTCCCGGGTAGCCGAAGGTGTTCGGCGTGGACGAGCTCGGCGAGCTCGACAGCATCGCCGAGTTCACGTCGAAGGAGCGCAGCACGCTGTTGATGGACCCGTAGTAGACGTGATTGTTGAAGAACGCCGGGCTCGACCACACGCCGTTCGAGAGAGCGCCCGAAAGCTGCTGGTAAAGGGTGGAGTTGGACCGAGGGTTGAACTTGCCCAGGTTCGCCTGGTCCAGCACGTAGAGGTTGGTGTCCTTGCCTGCGGCGACCAGAAGGTTACGCGTGTTGCCGCGCCCGTCCCTCTGAGGCGGCAGCAGCATGGTGCCGCCGGAGCCCAGGTCCGCGTCGACACTCGACTCAGAGTTCGAGTTGAACATGGTCCAGAAATCGACCGGCTGGAGCCCGTTTTGCCCGAAGGCGAGCTTGACCAGCGCGTTGCCGTAGTCGCCCTGCGCGGGCAGCCCCAGCGGAGTGAAGTTCGTGTCGAGGGTTCCGTTGCCGAGCGCGATATACACGTTGCCCTGTGCGTCCGCGGCCGGGCCTGCCCCAGCGTTCCAGGGCGCGTTCGCGTTCCCGTTCGGGGCGAAGTTTTCGACGCCCGTTTGCTTGCCGCTCGCCGTGTCGTAGCTCAGCATCCAGCCTGAGTACGGACGGATGTCGCAGTGCGAGCTCCAGCTGGTGACCAGGTTGCCGCCGACAATCAGAAGGCCCGGGCGCTCCTTGAACTGGGCTGGGTCAAACGTGCCCGTGCCGTTGCTCGAATTGTCGCCCTTGCCCGGGAAGGTCGCCGCGACCTCGATCGTCGCCGGGCCCGCGTCGGCTCCCGTGGCGAGCGAGAGCGTGTGGATGCGTTGGTGGTAACGCCCGGACCCGTCCTTGCTCATCGCGACGAGGTAGAGCACGCCCTTGCCGAGGTCGATGGCCGGGGTCGCGGTAATGCCGATCTCCGGCGTGACCTGGTCGCAGTTGCGCGCGTCCGACGGGCTTTCCCCGCTAGGCAGCATCGACCTCTGCCACAGCGGCGCGCCCGTGTCCGCGTCGAAGGCATAGACCGAGTCGTGCTCGGTCGCGACGTAGACCACGTTGTGAATGCCCTTACCCGGGATGGTGTAGGCGGACACGTAGAGCGGCTCGGCGTCGACCTTGCCGTCGACCTTGAGGTTGAACAGCAGGCCGAAGCTGGACGCATTGACCTTGGACGGGGTCAGGTTTGCTTCGGACAGGTTCTGCCCGGTCCGTGCATTGTCGTTGTGCCAAGTCAGGATGTTGGTTTGCGCGTGCGCGGACACGGCGAGCAGGAGAGCGGTAAGAGAGAGGGGGAGAGCCGGTGTGAGCCGCATGGGTAGGGATTCGCTCCTTGGAGTGGGAAGGCCGCTGCTGAATTTGTACTTGGTTTCAGAGTCCTTTGGTAACCAAAAAGGACACGCTAGGTACCTCCGTACTGTTACTTTCGTTGGAAACTACGACCAAAGTGGCAGAGATCTTAGTCGTGAGGGTTTATGACAGACCCGCCAAGAGAGAGAACCACCGGGTGGGGCGAGCGGATACACTGGGCGGGCTTGTCGGAAAGGATCTACACATGCGGCATCCATGGCTTTTCGGGTTAGGCTTCGCGGCACTCGCGGCGCAGGGGCAGATGACCGAA
>CAXTTW010000413.1:0-2525 GCA_964247255.1 uncultured Acidobacteriaceae bacterium | reverse complement strand
CGGCGGAGGTCACGCGGATCGACCCCGCCGTTATCAACGGGACGGTGACAGTCGACGCAAAACTCACGGGACCCTTGCCGCTGGGAGCCAGGCCCGACCTGAGCGTGGACGGGACCATCGATCTGGACAGGCTCGCCGACGTGCTCTATGTAGGCCGCCCGGCGTTCGGCAACGAGAACTCGACCATCTCGCTCTTCCGGCTCACCCCGGACAACGGC
Organism: uncultured Acidobacteriaceae bacterium; assembly: GCA_964247255.1. Taxonomy (GTDB): domain Bacteria; phylum Acidobacteriota; class Terriglobia; order Terriglobales; family Acidobacteriaceae; genus EB88. Next base: position 2,307 of record CAXTTW010000413.1, on the reverse strand, counting down.
GCGGTGCGCGTGCCGGTGCGCGTGGGGCGAGCGAGCGTCAATGCCATCCAGGTCCAGGGCGGCTTGCACGAGGGCGACACGGTGATCCTGTCCGACATGTCGCGGTGGGATACGACGGACAGAATTCGGCTCAACTAAGGGGAAAACATGGCGGAAAAGTTGATTCACATCGAGGCGCTGCAGAAGGTTTTCTACACCGACGAGATCGAGACGCACGCGCTCTCGGGCGTCCACCTCACCATCCATCGCGGCGACTACATCGCCATGTCCGGCCCGTCAGGCTGCGGCAAGTCGACCCTGCTCTCCATTCTCGGACTGCTGGACACGCCGACCGAGGGCGTCTACGAGCTGAACGGCAAGCCGGTGGCGAACCTGTCGTTCGCCGAGCGCTCGCGCATCCGCAACCAGGAGATCGGCTTCATCTTCCAGAGCTTCAACCTGATCGGCGACCTGACGGTGTACGAGAACGTCGAGCTGCCGCTGACCTACCGGGCGGGCATGGCGGCTTCGGAGCGCAAGGAGCGGGTGCAGCGGTCGCTGGAGCGGGTGGCGATGGCGCACCGGATGCGCCACTACCCGGCCCAGCTCTCGGGCGGCCAGCCGCAGCGTGTGGCCGGCGCCCGCGCCCTGGCGGGCTCCCCGTCCATCCTCCTGGCCGACGAGCCGACCGGCAATCTCGACTCCAAAAATGGAGAGGCCGTGATGACCCTACTCAAGGAGCTGCACGCCGAGGGCTCGACGATCTGCATGGTCACCCACGACCCCCGCTTTGCCGCCCACGCAGAGCGCGAGGTGCACCTGTTCGACGGCAAGGTGGTGGACGAGCGGGAGCTGAAAGCGCATATGGCCGAGCCGGACCGGAACGCGAGCACGACGGGGAGGGTGCAGGGGGAAGGGTAGAGGGTGGAGGGTCAGGAAGGAAGCGAAACCGGCGGGGTCGTCCTGACGAGCGTGCGAGAAGCCGGCGTCAACGCAGAAGGGGTCATCCTGAGCGCAGCGAAGGATCTGCTTTTCGTCCCTAAACGGCAGCAAGAGAACAGGAGAATGCGATGCGGGAGCTTTGGAAGGATTTCAGCTATGCCATGCGCCAGCTGCGGCGCTCGCCAGGCTTCGCGCTCACGGCGGTGCTCACACTTTCGCTGACGGTGGGCCTCGCGGCGACGGTGTTCTCGGTCTTCGACGCGCTGCTGGTACGGCCTTTGCCGTACGGGGAGCCGGAGCGGATCGTTTTCAATAAGACCCTTGCGGAAGAGGGCTACAACCAGCCCGCAAGCCTGCCCGAGCTCAAGTTCTGGCGCGAACACAACAGCACCTACACAGCGATGGCGGGCAGCACCGTCGACGAGCTGAACCTGCTCGGCCCGCAGGGGCCATCGGTGGTGCACGGCGTCAACGCGACCGAGGACTTCTTCGCGGTGCTCGGCGTCTCGCCCCTGCTCGGCCGAGCCTTCAACCCGCGCGACAAGGCGGAAGGGCGCAACGACATCGCCGTTCTGAGCTACGGCCTTTGGAAGTCCCGCTTCGACGGCAGCAAGCGTGTTCTCGGGTCCAAGATCGACCTGGATGGGCGGCCCATGACCGTGATCGGCGTCATGCCCGCCGGATTCCGCTGGCCCCTCACGCAGACGGAGACCGTCTATACTCCGCTGAGCCCGGAAGAGCTGAAGGCGACCGGCGCGGGGGAGCACTGGCTGCCCACCTCCGGCAGGCTCAAGCCGGGTGTGACCCTCGGGCAGGCTGAAGCGGACATGAAACGCGTGATGGCCGCGTTTGCCCGCATCGAGCCGGAAGGGAAAGGCCGCGGTATCCGCGTACTCGCGATGGCCGATTCCATGCTGGGCGAAGTTCGCGGTTTCGTCTACGTACTGGCCGGTGCCGTCGTCGCGGTGCTGGCGCTCGGCTGCGTCAACATCGCGGGCCTGATGCTGGTGCGCGGGCTGCGCCGTGAGCGCGAGCTCGCGCTGCAGGTGGCGCTGGGTGCTTCGCGCGGACAGCTCGCGAGACGATTGTTCGCCGAGATCGCCCTACTCGCACTTGCAGGCACGGTCGGCGGCGCGCTCGCGGCCGGCGGGCTGCTGGCCGCGATTCGAGCCCTGTTGATAGCTTCCATCGCGCGGGGCTCCGAGGCGACGCTCAATGTTTCTGTGCTGCTCGCCTCCCTCGCGGCGGCGCTGCTTACGCTGGCCGTTGCGGGCATGCTTCCCCTGCGGCAATTGCTGTCGGTAGCGCCCGCCCCAGCCATTCGCACCGGCCGCGCGAGTACCGGGGCCGGGCGGGGCCAGAAACGCCTGGGCGCATTGTTCATCG
>CAXTTW010000412.1:0-2526 GCA_964247255.1 uncultured Acidobacteriaceae bacterium | reverse complement strand
CTCCTGCTCCCCTCGGTTGCCGACACGGTCGGGTCCCTCCTGTCCATGGTCGTCGTTGCGTTGTTCATCCTCACCTTCCTCGTCCAGCCTTTTCGCATCCCGTCCGAGTCCATGGAGCGCACGCTCCTGGTCGGAGACTTCCTCCTCGTCAACAAGGGCATCTACGCGCCGCCCGGACGTTTCCACCGCCTGCTCCCTTACCGCGAGCCGTGCTTCGGCGACGTCACCGTGTTCCGCTTCCCGCTCGACCCCGCCGACTACCTCGTCAAGCGCATCGTCGGCCTTCCGGGCGACCGCATCCGGCTCTCCGGCGGCCTGGTGTACCGCAACGGCTCGCTCCTCCGCGAGCCCTATGCCGTCTACGAGCCGGCCTATCGCGACCTGTTCCGCGACAACTTTCCTTCCGGCACCTACACCGACCCCGGCGTGGACATGCGCTGGTGGGAGTCCCTGCGCGACCACGTCCGCGCGGGCGAGGTGGTCGTGCCGCCGTCCGAGTACTTCGTGATGGGCGACAACCGCAACCACTCCCGCGACTCGCGCTACTGGGGCTTCGTGCCGCGCGCGGCGATCCTGGGCCGCCCGTTCCTCATCTACTTCTCGCTCCGCGAGGCGTCCGCGACCGACGTTCCTTCGCTGCCGGATGATACACTCGGACACGCAAACGACCCGGTCACCTCGGTCGTGGACTTCGCGCGCTGGGACCGCATGTTCCGCGTCATTCGTTAACCTTTCAGGAGCCGCGACACGATGGCCGCCACGGTCGACGAAGAGGTCCAAATCGCACCCAAGGCGCAGGATGAAACCCCGCTCGAGTTCATCGCCTCGATCGCCGGCGTCTTCGTCTTCGGCCTTTTCGTGCTGACCTTCGTCTTCCAGAACTTCGTCATCCCGTCCGGCTCCATGCTCAAGACGCTGCTCATCGGCGACCACGTCCTGGTCGACCGCATCACGCTCGCGCCCAAAGCGTCCGGGGTTCCGTTCGTTCACCAGCGCGATGTGCGCCGGGGCGACATCGTGGTCTTCTACAAGCCGAACGAGCCGGAGCTGTTCCTGGTCAAGCGCGTCATCGGCATCCCCGGCGACCGCATCCACCTGCGCAATGGGCAGGTGTTCCTCAACGGCAAGCCGCAAGTGGAGCCCCATGCCGCCAAGACCACCGACAGCATCTACGTCCCGTACCGCGACGACTTCCCCGCCATTCCGCCGTCCGAGGGCTACGACGTGACCGCCACCTGGGCCGCCGAGCTGCCGACCCACATCCAGGGCGAGGACCTGGTCGTGCCCGACGGCGACTACTTCTGCATGGGCGACAACCGCCCCTACTCGCTCGACGGGCGCTACTGGGGCTTCGTGCCGCGCGCTAACATCGTCGGACGCCCTTTGTTCGTCTACTGGTCGTTCGTCACCAGCGAGGCGCAGATCGACAAGTCCGGTCTCGCCGACCAGGCGGCCTGGTTCGCCCACATCGCGCTCCACTTCTTTACCGAAACCCGCTGGAGCCGCACCCTGCACGTTGTTCGCTAAACGACAACTCCGGCGCGAGCACGTCGCGCTCGCCGCCACCGTCGCCCTGCTGCTGCTCGCGACCCTTCCGCCGCTCATCAACCTGGGCCGCTTCCAGCACCGCATCGCCGCGTCGGTGAGCCGGTCCATCGGCCGCCCGGTCGGGTTCCGCTCCATCTCGTTCCGCCTGCTGCCCTGGCCCGCGCTCGTGCTTGAGGATTTCACGGTCGAGGAGGCTCCGGGCTTCGGCTATGAGCCCGCCCTGCGCGCCCCGGAGATCGTCGCCACCCCGCGCCTGCTTTCACTGTGGCGGGGCCGGTTCGAACTCGCCCGCGTGGAAGTGTCCGGGGCCAGCGTCAACCTGGTCCGCAGCGAGAGCGGCCGCTGGAACGTGTCGTCCGTGCTGCTTCAGGCTTCGCGCGTGCCCAATGCGCCTACCGCCCAGCCACGGCCCGGCCCGGCGCTCCGGTTCCCATTCATCGAGGCTACCGGAACCCGCATCAACTTCAAGCGCGGGGTCGAAAAGCTGCCGTTTTCGCTTGGAAACGCGGACTTTTCGATGTCCCTGGCCAGCCCCGAGACGTGGCGGCTCAAGCTCGAAGCGCAGCCGCTCCGCACGGACATCGCGCTTTCCGCCAACGACACGGGAACGGTCCGGTTTGAAGGCGATCTCCACCGCGCTTCGGCCTTCGGGGCCATGCCGGTCGCGCTCCGGGCCGAGTGGAAGGACGCTTCACTCGGTCAGCTGACGCAGCTGCTCACCGGCCAGGACCCTGGCTGGCGCGCGCTGGTCAATGCTTCGGCGCGGCTCACGGGCGACATCGACCACCTTTCCGTCACGACCCGGATCGTCGCCGCCGGCCTGCACCGGCAGGAGTTTACCCCGGAGCGCACCTACACCGTGGACGCCCGCTGCCAGGGCCTATACAGCCGGGCCGAGCCCCTTGCCGGGCGGTTCAGCTGCCGCTGGCCGCTCGGGGCGGGCGGCCTCACGGTGGCGAGCCCCGCGCGGCCCATGGG